>DASPWV010000472.1:0-3662 GCA_035637635.1 Vicinamibacterales bacterium
TCCCACCACCGTCGACAAGAACGGAGACACGTCGCTTCACGGTGAAGGCTGGCGAGGATCCAACGAGGCCGTGACGCTGCTGGTCGAGGCCGGCGCGAAGCTCGATGCGCGGAACAAGCTGGGTCACCTTCCGCTGACGAATGCCTCGGGAGTTTTTCGGAACGCGCGTGTGCAGATGAACCTCCACACGGCGAAGTTGATGCGCGAGCTGATGGTCGCACGCGGCATGAACCCCGACGAGCTGCAGAAGGGCATCGACGCGAACGGTGCGTACACCGGAGACAAGCTGATTGTGGCGGATCAACAAGAGGCCCAGGATCCCACGGAGGTGCAACGGAAGCTCATCGAGCGGGCGAACCAGGAGAAGGCGGCGCCGAAGAAACCGCCGCAGTAGCGCGCGGACCGATGGGTGGTTCCGGGGCGCGCGTCGACGCCCACCCCGAGATTGCAGCAGTTATCAGAGAACACATGCGAAGAACGACTTGTTGTCTGTCTGGTCTGTTCGTTTTGTACGCGATCGGTACCCTCGCTCAGACCAACGCTGGCTTCAACGTGTCGGACAATTGGGCACAATTGCCGCCCGACACGCCGCAATGGGGGCCGCTGGCTTCGGTCACCGTCGACAACAAAGATTCGGTGATCGTCATCCGGCGCACCTTTCCCTCCGTCTTCGTTTTCGGAACCAACGGACAGTTCCGCAGCGCTTGGGGCCGCGAGGGCCTGTTCAGCGGACGTGGCGCGCACGGGATCCGAGTGGACGCCGACGGAAATCTGTGGGCGACGGACACCGAGTACAACGTCGTCTACAAGCTCACGATGAGCGGCCAAATCCTCCTGGAGGTCGGCAGAAAGAATGTGGCTGGCGACAACCGATCGCAGGATGCGTTCAATCGTCCTGCGGACGTCGCTGTCGCGCCCAACGGCGACTTTTTCGTCGCCGACGGCTACGGCAACTCACGCGTCGTCAAGTTTTCGAAGGACGGCAAGTTTCGGAAGATCATTGGTGGCACGAAAGGCACTGGTCCGGGTCAGTTCGATCTGGTGCACGCGGTCGTCATCGACTCGAAAGGGCGGCTGCTCGTCGGCGATCGCAACAACGCGCGCATTCAAGTGTTCGACCTCGAGGGAAAATTCCTCGACCAATGGTCGGGCCTCGGGAAACCTTACGGGCTCCATATCACGCGAGACGACACGCTCTATGTGGGTGATGCCGACGGCGGCACCATCACGATCGCGAAGAATGGAAAGCCTGTCGACGTCATTCGCGATCTCGGGCGCCCGCACTGGGTCGGAATGGACACGAAGGGCGCGCTGTACATGGCCGACGTGCGCGGCTTCGTGAAGAAAATCGTGCGGGTCAAGCAGACAAACTGATAGCGTCTGCCGTCGCTGGTTGGACGCGTGCGTGTTGGAAGGAGCCGTCTCCTCTCGACCCTGGTGTCACGAGAAGACTGGATGAGTTCGGTCTCGGTTGGTTTACTTTCGCTGACGCCCGTATTTCCGGGCACGCCACCCCAAGGGAGCTCGCGGACGCGCGCCACGTCCCGGCCCCTTCTGACGTGAGGTTTTATATGGTTCGACGGCTTGTGGTTTTTGGGGCGATTTGCACGATGACCGGCGCCATGTTGACGACCCCGGCACTGGGTCAAACGCTGGACGCCAGCATCATTGGCCATGTGACGGATGAAAGTAACCTGCCCATGCCGGGCGTGACGGTCACCGCCGCTGGTCCCGCGTTGCAGATCGGGCAGCTTACCGGCGTCACCGACGAGCGCGGTAACTACCGGATCGCACCGCTGCCGATTGGAACGTACGACGTCACATACACGCTTCCTGGCTTTCAGACCGTCAGGCAGGAAGCCGTGCGGCTGACGGCCGGATTCGTTGCCACCATCAACGTGCAGCTCAAGATCGGCACGCTCGAAGAGGCAATCACCGTCACGGCGACGCCGACAGTGGACGTCACGACGACCACGGCCACGACACGCATTACCAAAGAACTGCTGGAGCTGCTGCCGTCGAACCGTAACGGCGTGCTCTCGATGATGGCGCTTGCGCCCGGCCTTCGCGGGCCGCTGGATATTCCGGCGAACTTCACGGCCGTGCCCTCGTTCAAATCGTACGGCCGTGACGGCGAACAGTGGTCGCTCCTCGAGGGCGTCCTTACCGCGGCGCCGAGTGGCTCGTCGGGTGCCGCCAACTATTGGGACTACACGACGTTCGACGAAACGCAGGTGGCTGGCATAGGCAAAGGCGTCGAATCGCCGATCCGCGGCGTGCACTTTGCGGCCATCGTCAAATCCGGCGGCAATGACTTCCACGGAAGCTTTACCGGGCAGGGCACGAACAAGAGCGTTCAGGGTGACAACATCGATGACGCGCTGCGGGCCCGAGGCATCACCACCGGCGGCAAGCTCGATCGGCAATGGGATCTCGGCGGGGATCTTGGCGGCCGGATCATCCGCGACAAACTCTGGTTCTACGGCGGTCTGCGCAAACGTGTCGGCGCGAACCAGATCACGGGCGTCACCGATCCAGAGGGGCAGGCGGTCGACACGGAACAGTCTCAGCACTTCGAAACGTGGAAGTCGTCGTATCAACCGACGCGCAGCCTGCAATTCATCGGCTACTACGGACGGGGCACCAAGGGCGTTCACAACGACGCGCTGACGCCCTTCACGGCGTGGGACGTCCGGAGATTCTACTGGGTGGAAGCGCACACGCAGAAGATCGAGTCCCGGTGGGTCAGAGGCAACACGATCGTGTCGCTGCAGACGGGTGCATGGATCTACAACTTCGCGCAGGACACGCCGGAAGAACCCGGCTCCGCACCGCGCACGAGGGATCTCGTCACGATGCGAACGGCCGGCAACACGGGCGTGACAGAACGGATGAACAACAAGGAGCAGGGCCGCTGGCATAACACCGGATCGGTGATTTGGTACAAGTCGAACAGCTTCGGCGGCAACCACCAGGTGAAGGTCGGCTTCGACGATATCTCCGAGTACAACCGGGTGATCGGCTTCAACCGTCCCTCCGGCAATTACACGCTCGTGTTCTCCAACGGCAGCGCGTCGCAGATCACGACAGAAAACGCCCCCATCCTTGCACGCGCCGAGTCTCGCTTCTCCAGCATGTACGTCAACGACAGGTGGACCGTACGCAACCTCACGCTCAATGTCGGCGGCCGATACGACCACGATACGCTGGGCGTGCCGGGTCAATGCCAGGAGGCCGGAACGTTTTCCGCTTCGGCGTGCATCGACGGCTTCGATCGCAACAACTTCAACAGCTTCGTGCCACGCGTCTCTGCCGCGTACGACCTCAGCGGAAATGGCACGGCGGCGCTGAAGGCGGGCTACGGGCGGTACGTCCTGATGCGCAATGCCGGCGGCGGTCAGTTCAACAATCCGTTTGCGGGCGGCGGCGCCGGGATCGGCACGACGACCTGGCGCTGGCATGATCTCAATGGCGACCGGTTGTATCAGCCGGGCGAGGTCGATCTCAACCCGAGCGGAAACGATTACCTCTCCGGCATCAATCCGTTCGCGTTCAGAGGCATCCTCAATCCGCCCGATCCGAACGAAAAGCAACCGAAAGAGGACCAGATATTCATCGGATACGAGCGTCAGATCGGCACCGACCTGTCCGTCCGCATCACG
>DASPWV010000473.1:0-3199 GCA_035637635.1 Vicinamibacterales bacterium
ACGAAGCTTTCCCGACCTGGACAGCCTGACCGTCCTGCGCGAACTCAACGTCGATTACGTCGTCGTGCACTCGAACGGTTACCGCCCGGATGAATGGCCGGATGTAGAGAAGCGGCTCGCGTCGTACTCGTCAGAGCTGCGCCTCCTTCACGAAGAGCAGGATGGACGGGTCTACGCCATCCTGAAAGCGCGAGAGCAGGATGCGCGGTGATTCTGGCCTTGCGCGGACCGCGTGGCGCGGTGCCGTGCTACATCGCTCACCCGACGGTTACCACCACCTCGTTCGACGGCGCACTCACGCCGCACGCGTTCTGCGCGAGCACGCGAACGAAATAGGTCCCGGGCACCGCCGCAGCCGTCAACGACGTTCCCGTGCTGCCGGTCGAGACGACAAGATTGCTCGCACCGCTGCTCGTGCCCGCGTGAATCACGTATGTCGACACGGTGCCGGCGGGCGCCGTCCACATGAGCGTGACGTTTTGCCCGCTTACGGTGGCGGCGAGACCGGTCGGAGGCGGTGGCGCCGTGGTGCAAGGCCCAGGTCCACCACCAATCGCGATCGCGACTTCATTCGACGGCGCGCTTGTGCCCGAACTGTTCCTCGCCTTCACGCGCACGAAATAAGTGCCGGACGGAACTGCGCTGGCGGTGAATGATGTCAGCGTGGAGCCCGTGTCGAATACCGTCACATTTGTCGCGGCTGGTGCGAGACCAGCTTCGAGGACGTATGACGTGGGCGCGCTGCCAGGTCCGGGCGCGCTCCAGTTCAGCGGCACCGTCGATCCGTTCACCGACGCGGTCAGATTGGACGGCGGGCCGGGAGTTGGTGCGGCGGGGCAGCCGCCAGGGGCCCCGAACCGCAAGAAGTACGTCGAGAGTTCTCTGTCAATGAAGTCATGAACGATGACGACATACGGCCCGGTTTCCGGCAGCGTCATGATCGTCGGCGCGGGCGGGAGGCTCGGGTAGTTGCGTAGCAACGTTCCAAGCGCCTCTCCCGTCGGGCTCACCCGGAGCCCGGCGGTCAGTCCTTGGGTTGAGGTCTGGACGATTTCGAGACTCACCTGCTGTCCCTGCTGGCCGAAGAACGTGAAGAGGTCGTGTTCAAGCGGCGCGGCAATCGCCCCAGGGACATCCTGTCCGCAGGTGATGGCTGTGCGGTCCCCACATTGCTTGCTCAGCGGCAGGACCCATCCCACGCGCAGCGCATAGTTGCCGCGTCTATTGCCGACGAAATCGAACACCTTGATGGTGTAAGTTCCGGTCGCAGGCAGCCGCGTGACGTTTCGGCTGGTTTGCGCGAAGGATCCAAACGCACTGCCGCTTGGGGTGCGCGGCTGGCCAGAGGCGAGGAACCCCTCATCGATGTCGCCGGCGTCGGCAATGGTGAACGTGACCACATCGCCTTCTTCGCCGAAAAAGGTGAATTGATCGCGTTCGCCTGCAGTCGAGATGGCGCCGACCGCGACCTGACCACAGAGCAGCGGCGTTTGTGCCAGGGCGTATTCCGGCAGCAGTGCGTGCACGATCGCTACGCACACCACTAAGCGGACAAGGTGTTTTGTCATGCCCAACCATGACGCGGCGGCTCGAGGAGAGCAGCCCACGCGTCATCCTCTGTACGTATTCGACGAGGGCTGAGCGGCTTTCTCTGGAGTGAAGGCGCGCGCCGCCGTTAATTGGGGTTAATTGCGCGTTAAATGCGCCGGTTGGGCTTATTGGGTGGCCGGCTTCATCAGGGAACAAAGTCTTCGCCACTCGAGCTATAAGGGCCGGTTGGGATCGAGATTTGAGCTCGTCACGCTCGAGAGAAGGACCGACAGAAGTAAATCGACCAGATGTCATCGGTTACTTCTTCAAGGCCAATGGTGTGCGCCGCGAGCGCGTGGGTAGCGTGACCGTCTCGTGGGACGGGAGATGCGGGCATGTGCGACGAGCTTCAGGCGAGCTGATACCTGCGCAATCGAACGTACAACTGCGTACGCGAGATGCCGAGCCTTGCAGCGGCCTTTGATTTGTTTCCAGCGCACTCGGCCAGCGCCTGCACGATCATGTCGCGCTCGACGGCGTTCAAATCGGTTGTCGGTGTGCCAAACGGTGGCGGCGGGACGCGACGCCCGCTGCTCAGCGACAGGTGCTCCGCCGTGATCAGGCCGCCCTCGCAGAGGATCGCTGCCCGCTCGAGCGCATTGCGCAGCTCTCTGACGTTCCCGGGCCAGTCGTACCGCACGAGTGCGTCTTTGGCGTCGCGCGTGAGTCCAGAGGGAGGACGCCCGAACATTTGGCCGATCTGCTCGAGGAACGCTTCGCTGAGCGGCAGGATGTCGGCCGGCCGTGCGCGAAGTGGTGGAAGTTTGATATCGAAGACCTGTAGTCGATAGAAGAGGTCTTCGCGAAACTCACCGCGCTCCATCGCCTTTTTCAGATCGCGATTGGTCGCCGCAATCACACGCACGTTTGCCTTCAGCGTGCGCGTTGAACCGAGTCGCTGGAACTCCCGCTCCTGCAGCACACGAAGGAACTTGGCCTGGGCCGACGGACTCATCTCGGCGACTTCGTCGAGAAGGAGCACGCCGCCGGCCGCCAGCTCGATCTGTCCGGGCTTGGCCTGCTGCGCGCCGGTGAACGCGCCGCGCTCGTAGCCGAAGAGTTCCGATTCGAGCAGCTGCTCGGGAAGCGCCGCGCAATTCAGCGCGACGAACGGTCCGCTCGCGCGGTTCGATGCGTGATAAATGAATCTGGCCACTACTTCCTTGCCGGTCCCTGACTCGCCCACGAGCAGGACGGTCGTGTCCGTTGAAGCGACCTGCGTCGCCGCCTTGAGCACAGCCTGCCACTGGTCCGAAGACCCGACCATGCGTCCCGCCTTTGCCGCGAGTTCCTCGGACAATGACTGGACGCGCGCTTCCAGTCGGTCTGCGCGCAGCTTGGCTTCGGCCGCCTCGCGTGCCATGTCGGCGAGTTGCTCGTGCGAGATCGCCAGCGCCACGTGATCACCGATCCGCCGAGCGATCCCCAACTGCCGCTCGTCGAACGCGTGCAACCGCTTCGACCAGAACACGAGGCTGAACATCTGATCGCGAGCCGACAGGTGAACCGCGAGCATGGAGCGGTAACCTACCGAGCGAACCAAATCCCAGAAGTCGCGAGGCTCGACGACGGGACGGGTATTCGGTTCTTCCAGGTCGCCGATGATCGC
>DASPWV010000474.1:0-2366 GCA_035637635.1 Vicinamibacterales bacterium
TGCTTCGCCCTGATCGCGCGCCGCTTTGTAGTTGTAGTAGTCGTCGAAACAGAGCACCGCGCCGTGTGCCACGTGTCTCGAGACGAACTTGAGCGCGTCGGACGTCGATTCGTACAAATCGCAGTCGATATACACTATGGCCGCCTGACGCTGACCAACGCGCGCGTGCGCGGTCTCATCGAGACTGTCGGAGTAGAAGCCGGCGACAATCTCATATTCCTCTGTGCCGACCCCTGACGCAGCAACGATCTGCCGGAACTCCTCGACCGAACAGGCGAACTGCCCCTCTTTCCAGATGTTATCCCGCTCGTCCGACACCCGGGGCAGACCGTCGAAGGAATCGAATGCCCACAGCTTGAGCTCGTTGAGACCGTACCGGTGTTTCATCAGGTGTGCCCAACAGAACGTCTTGCCTCGCCACACGCCAAACTCGAAATAGTCACCGCGAACACCGTTGATCTTCGCAAATTCGAACGCCTGCGCGAGCATACCGAACTCGGTCATCCGGTTTTCGCTGCGTCGGTCGAGAACTTCCGTGATGCGCAGGAAGGATCGCGAATTGAAAAGCCTTCGAAACATGCCTGATGCAGCGATTGCTTACGCTAGAGCTGGAATTCGGATCATATCATCGACCGAGCGATGAAAAGCCTGCGCAGCCGCGTATCGGAGTTCTTTCGCCGGCCGTACGGTGTCTGTACGCCTCTCAACATTTACATGTTCGCGCCGTCGCGATTGATCGCTCATCTCAAAACGGCGATCGCAGACCCGCGATATTTTGTGAACCGCATTCGCGTCATCGAGTACCAACTGCTTCATCCGTCAGAACCCTGGCTCACCAAAGAGGCCCTGCGTGCAATCAAGCGCTTTGTTGCGCCGGATATGCGCGCCTTCGAATGGGGCAGCGGCAAGAGCACGCTCTGGTTGGCCGCGCACGTCGCCGAGGTCGTCAGCGTCGAGCACGACGCCGCATGGTACGCGCGGGTGAGATCGATGCTCGCGGAGGCCGGCGCACGAAACACCGATCTTCGGATGGCCGATGTCATGGCTTACGCGGCGCAAATCTCCAGCTTTCCAGACAACTTTTTCGATTTTGTGCTCATCGACGGAGCGGATCGCAATGGGTGTATCCGCGCGGCCGCGACAAAAGTGCGGCCGGGCGGATGGATCGTTGTCGATAACGCCGATTCCGCCTGGGATTATTCGCCTCTCGCAAACTACCAGCGCACGGTGACTCACAACGGCGTTTGGCAGACGGATATTTTCATCAGGAGCGCGGCGAAGCCGTAGCCACTATCGCGGGGCGACGGGAACGCACCGGGATGGGAGCGGCCGGCTGCGGCACGTCCATTCGCGCTTTCACCGCCCAGCGATCCTTGGCCGCCTGGTCGAGAACGACCACACAGGCCACGAGCGTGAAGTAATAGTCGAAATATGCGCGGCCCAAAAACAGGCCGGACGTCAGGAAGCCCAAGAGACTGAATTGAAACATCTGCGCATAATGCGCCACGTCAGTGTCGCCGCGAGCACGCGCGGCCTTCCGCAAACGCCTGGTCGTGGCGAAGCACGAGGACACCAGCAGGAGGTACCAGCCGAGGCCGACGTAGCCGTGCTCCGCCAGAACCTGGAAATACACGCTGTGCGGGCCGTAGATGTTCCCGATTTCCGCCGGCCAGTATTCTTTGTAGAGCTCCTCAGTGAACGTCGCAAAGCCACCGCCGGTGATCGGGTAATCCGCCGCGAGACCGCTGGCGAACACCCACGCATTCAGCCGTGAACGCGCCGATGTATCCAGAACATCGCCGCGAGGATTCATGCGGTCCCTCCAGGAGTCTGGCGCGAGAAACAGGGCGATCACCAGTCCCAGCGCCATCACCGGCAGAAGCAGGACCCGGCGGCGCGACTGAAGGAACATGGCAAAGAGAAGAGCCGCCAGGCTGACCAGCGCGCCGCGGGAATAGGTGAAGAAAATTGCCGGGATCGTGATCACGCACATGAAGGCGAAGAATCGCCGCACCCAGCGCTTGGGTTCGGTGTGCGCCAGGAAGAAATACAACGGCAGCGTCATGTTCAACGCGAGGCCGAAATCGTTGTTGTCGCCGATCATTGAATGTTCCGGCCCGTACAGCCGAAACGCGCCGCCGGTGAGGATGACGAATGGAAATGATTTCAGGACATAAAAGCCGAAGCATCCTGCAATCGTCAGCACGAGATAGCGCAGCCTTTCGAAAGAGCTGACGATCGGGATGGTGCACGCGGTCATCAGCATGATCTTCGAGACGAACCGCCACTTGTCCCAGGTCTCGGCCTCGTGGTGAATGAATTCCGCGGTGTTCGTGCTGATCACCGTCGTGATCGTGAACCAGAGC
>DASPWV010000475.1:0-3722 GCA_035637635.1 Vicinamibacterales bacterium
TTCCCCACCAGATCAGCAATCCGATCAGACCACCCCCAATGTATTGCGCCATCGCTTCGAGGGGCATCGCCGTCGCGTCACTTGACGTCATCATCTGTTTCACTTCGTCTCGCACCAGGTCGACCAACATCTTTTGAAGCAACTGCTGAACCACGGCACCACTCCGCTTGCCCACCATCGCGCGGAAGACGGCCCGGTGCTCGTGCGCGTGGGCGAACAGCTCATGGCTGAACGCCAACACACTCGCATCGTCCCGGCCTCCTTCCGCGAGCGCCTGACGCTGGCGTTCTTTGAGAGAGGCACGCAATCCCTCGATTCCGCTGGCGAGGAGATCTTCCTTGCTGTCGAAGTGCGCGTAGAACGTTGCACGCCCGATGTTCGCGCGATCGATGATGTCCTGCACCGAGAGGGACTCGAAGCCCTTCTCCTGAATCAGCGCCATCAGCGCACTGCGCAACAACTGCTGCGTCCGCTGAACCCGCCGATCGACCGTCCTCGCCTTCACCGTCCCCTCACTTTCCGAACAATCGCGCGCTGATTGTTCCGTATCGAACGAACAGCTCCTGAGCGTCTGCTTCCGCAGCCGAAGAACTTGAACATTATGTTCGGAAACGAACGTCCATCCATCGTGAACATGTCGTTCGTGAATGTGGAGGGTAGGGCGATGAACAGTCGAAACGGTCTCCAGGTGCCTGGCTGGGCGTCGCCGATCAGCGTGATGCTGACGGCGATCGCAATTACGGCGAACCACGTATACCCGCTTGGTGGCACCGCCTTGGTGCTCGGGACGGTGCTGCTGGCCGCACCGGCGGTGCTGTTCGCGCTCGCGCGGCGAACCGGGAATCCGCACGCGCTCGCCGGCTACGTGCTGCTCAACATCTGGATTGTCCTCGGATTCGGCGCGATCAAGGGGCTCTGGGCCATCACATTACCGGTCTTTGCAGGCACGTTTCTGGCGTCGTCGTTCTCCGCCTACCCCAAGCCCGTGTTTGGGCCTTATTGGTTCGAGATTAGCGGAGTGGCAATGTTCATCGGCAGCGTCTTCGTTTTGTACTTCGGGCTGCAGATGCTGGCGATTCGCCGGTATCGCGCACTTCTGGCCACGGCTGCCCTCGTGGCGTACGCGTCCGTCGTCGTCGCGTTCGCCGCGACCACGCGGGACGCGTGGGTTCCGCCCGCACAGGGCGTTGTCAGAATCGGCGTCATCGTGCCGACAGAGGGTCCATATGCAATGTTGGGCAACTCGTTCGTCAAGGCCGTCCAGATGGCGAAGGACGACTTGAAGGACACGAAGTACCGCTACGAGTTGGTGGTCCGGGACAGTGGACCGGATCCCGAGAAGGCGAAGGACGTCATCCGACAGGTCGTGCGCGTCGAGAAGGTGGACGCCATCGTCGGCGGCATCTCGCTGATCGGCCAGGTCACCAAGCCGTACGCGACCGAGGCGAGGATTCCGCATCTGTGCGTTTGCACCGTGAACTGGATCGGCGACGGCGCCTACAACTTCACCAACATTCCATCGCCCGAGGCGGAAGGGGTCCTTTGGGCCAAAGAAGCGCGGCGTCGCGGCATCAAGACAGTTGCGCTCATCACGCAGGACTACCCGAGTATCAACAATCACGTGAAAGCGTTGAAAGTCGAGGCGGCGCGGGTCGGTCTCTCAATTGTCGAGGAGCAACGATTCGATGCTTCGGTGACGGATTTTCGGCCGTTGATCGTGCGCGGCGAACGTGCACATCCCGACGTCTACTACGTGGAGGCGCTGGAGCCTGGCCTTGATCGGCTCGGACAGCAACTGTCTGAAACCGGCATTCACAACATCTCCGCCGTGGTCGCTCCGTCACTCAGCGACAGGCCCGAGCTCTTCGAGGGCGCGTGGTACACCGACAGCAATCTGCGCGACATCGCGTTCAAGCGCCGATTCGAGCGGAAGTACCCCGAGACGCGCTTCGCGACGCACATGATGCCTTACGCATATGACTCCGTGAACATGATCGTCCAGGCGTTCGAGCGTGGACAGAATCCGGCGGTGTTCCTCCGTAACCTCCGCACTTATGATGGCACCGCCGGACTGCTGACGAAAGCGCCCGGCAGCGGTCACTTCGCGTCCGCTCCAGCGGTGTGGACTATCGCGATGGGCAAACCGTCACTGCTCGGACAATGACGGTTCGATCGAGGAAACCTGGAGGGAGAAAGTCATGATCCGCAAAACACTTGTGTGGCTGTTCGTCGTCGCCGTCATCGGAGTGATGCTCGGTGGCGCATCCTTGATTGTCATGAACAACAGCGCCATGCCTGGCGCCGACGTTCCGTCCGGATTTCTGCACTAGAACCAAATGCGCCCGCCAGCGAGCCCCTTCTGGAGCTCGCTGGTCGAGCGGTCCGATCACTCACGAAGCGGTCGAGTACGGTCGACCGTAGCGCGGGTGCGTTCCGTCGACCGAGTCACCTCAAACCTTCCGCCGACGCCGCCGAACTTCATGCGGATCGTCGATTTCAACGAGTCTGGCGACTTTCCGACCGGTGATCCGACCGAGCTCGAAGCCGATGCCAACCGATGCGCCGTGAGGTGGTCGGCCGTCGATGGCCCTTGACTCCCTGTCGCTCCTGCCGCACGCGCTCGAATCGCCATCTGCGTTCAGTCCCGTGACACGCATCACCTCCACCAGTTCATATCAGAGCGCGCGTTCGAACCAGCGCTGGAGCCGGCTCGCGCCGAAATGTGCCTTCTCCGCGACGAGCGCTGCGGATGGCGCCTGGAAGGTCCCGGTGGGCTTGGGGCCACTCAGGAAGTCCACGTCAACACGCCCGACGTGGCCATGGCCGAACTCCACGTAGCAGGATCCCTGTCCCTTGTAAGCCTCCGGTGACGGCCCGCCGCGCAGCTGCGAGACGATCGCTGCAGCCACCACGCGCGCGGAGCCTTCGGCGAAGACACCGGCCTTGGGAGTGCCCACTCCATTCACATCGCCGACAGCGTAGACGCCCGGAAACTTTGTTTCGAGCGTCTGCTTGTTCACCGGCAACCAGTCATCCGGATGCGCGGCCAGCCCCGATTCGACGACGACCTGCGGCACCCGATGCACGGGGATGCCGAGAAATAGTGCGTACGGCAACTCGGTTCCGTCGGTCAGCACGGCGACCTTGCGTCCCGGGTCGAGGGCCTTCACGAGCTGGTCCTTTACGAACTTGATGCCACGCTCTGCGAAGGCAGCGAGGATCGCTGTCGACGTATCTGGCGACGGAGGAATCGGTGTGCCGAATGGCATCACGACCGAGATGTCCGTCGCTTCACGGCGACCGCGCGCGGCGAGGTAATCGTGGAGCAGCAGTGCGGCCTCACTAGGTGCGGGCGGGCACTTGAACGTTTTCCCGCAAACGCCGACGACGGCGGGGCCCCGCTCGAAATACGGGAGCACATCGCGGACACGTGAGGCGCCGGCCACCGAGTAGAACTCGTCGCCTCCTTCCGCGAGCCCCGGCGTGGCCGCGATGTCGTAGTCGGCGCCCAGGGCGACGACCATCACGTCCGCTTCGAAGGTTCCGGCGTCCGTCACGGCGCGCCGGGCCGAGGGATCGATGGCGCGGACGATCGTCTGGAAGAGTCTCACGCCGGGCTTGACGATGTCGCGATACGCATGACGGACGGAAGCCGGTGATTGCCGTCCGAACATGAGATCGAGCTTCGAGAACCCGAACACGAACGCGTCACCCTTGTCGAT
>DASPWV010000476.1:0-6396 GCA_035637635.1 Vicinamibacterales bacterium
AGTCACGATAGTCTGAAGGATCACCGGGGTGCTCTCAGCGAGAAAAAGCGCCGTCTTGATTTCCACGTCCTCGACGGCGTGCGGCTCGTCTGGAAACAGAATTCGCCCGAGCGCCAGCCCTATTTCGGTGTACGCGGCCGCCGGGAACACCACCGAATCCCAGACACGATGGTCCTTCAAATACGTGAGGCGGCAGAGATCCAACGTGACCTGCCATGTCGGAATCGCCGACTCGATGCGCTGGCCGAGCAGCGGATGCGCCGACGGAGCGAGGCGCAGGCGCGCGGAGTCACTGGATTCAATCCAGAACGCTTCACGATTCCATGGGTAATGCGGATGGCCGACGCGTTGGCCGCTGCTTTGATTCACCGCCTTCCAGTCGACAGTGATGCCGGCCACGTGCAGACCGGCAAGGTTTGTAGCGAGCTGGTCCGACTCGTCCATCTCGCGTCGCAGGGAATGCAAGACGGCTCCTGTGTGACCCTGCGCCGCGAGACATTCCTTGATTGCGCTCTCGAGAACGGGATGAGGACTGACTTCGAGAAATGTGCGGTCGCCGCTTTCGATCAGACCCGCGATCCCCGCAGCAAAAAGTACGGGCTGGCGAATGTTCTGCCACCAGTACGACGCGTCCAACGAGTCACCCGTGATGCGCGCACCCGTCACAGTGGAAATCAGCGGGATCCGCTCGGGCTGCGGTTCTATGTCTCGCAGCACATCCAGCACCTCGGCGCGAACGGGATCCATCTGCGCCGAATGGAAGGCGTAATGCCCGCGCAGCCACCGCGTGAACACGCCGGACCGCTGAAGCTGTCGATCGATGTGCCCCAGCGACTCGACGTCTCCCGCCAATGTCATGAGCCGCGGGCTGTTGATCGCGGCGAGCTCGACGCCTTTCGTCGCGCCGATCGCTGCACGCGCCTCTTCTGCAGACAAGGCCACCGCGAGCATGCGCCCACCGCCGAACGCCTTGTGCTGCAGTCGCGCGCGATTGGTGATGACGCGAACCGCGTCTGCGAGTGAATAGACGCCCGCGCAGTACGCGGCCGCGACCTCCCCGACGCTGTGGCCGACGGCCTTGGCCGGACGGACGCCCCATGTCTTCCACAACTCGACGAGCGACACCTGCAACGCGAAGATGGCGGGCTGCGCGACGTCCGTGTGATCGATGCGCGAGTCCGTCTCGCAACGCAGCATTTCGGTGAGAACGGACCACCCGGCGACCCGTTCAATCGTCGCGTCGATCTCGCGTATCGTTTCGCGAAACACGGGCTCACGCTCGAGCAACTGGCGGCCCATCGCCCACCACTGTGGACCCTGGCCCGCAAAGACGAACACGGGCGGCGACTGTTGGCCGGGCCGTCCGCTGATCACGCGGTCTGCAACGCCGTCACGAAGCCACGCTGCGGCTCGCCTCCGCATGTCTTCACGGCTGCGTCCAATGAGCACCAGGCGATGGTGATGGTGCTCTTTGTCCTCGCCGGCCGACGCGCAAACGTCCGCGAACGCGTGTGACGCGTCAGCCAGCAACTCGCGATACCGCTGGACGTACACGCGCAACGCGGTCCCGTCGCGCGCGGAGATTGGAAGAAGGCACGGGCGGTCACCCGCCGGCCCGGGCACCGCAGTCTCTTCGCTCTTGATTCGCGCGGGTGCCGCCTCGAGCACGACGTGTGCATTGGTTCCGCCGAAGCCGAAAGAATTCACACCAACGACCGGCGGATGGGTGTCGCAAACGGCCAATGGTCGCGTCTCGGATGCGATCTCGAGGGAGAGATCGTCGAACGGGATGTCCGGGCTTGGCCGTTCGTAATTCAGCGAGGCGGGAATCGTACGGTGGTGCAGGACGAGAGCGGCCTTGATCAATCCGGCGATACCGGAAGCGGATTCGAGGTGTCCGATATTCGTCTTGACCGAGCCGACCGCGCATTTGGAACGAGGAGAGCGATCTCGACCGAGAACCCTGCCGAGCGCCGCCGCTTCAATGGGATCGCCGACTGGCGTTCCCGTGCCGTGCGCCTCGACGTACGCGACGCGTGCAGGGGAAATCCCCGCGAGACGGTACGCGTCTTCCAGCATGGCCGCCTGGCCATCGACGCTGGGCACAGTCATCGACGACGTGTGGCCGTCCTGATTGACGAGCGCCGCGCGTATCACGGCGTAGACTCGATCGCGATCGGCGAGCGCTGCAGAGAGTGGCTTGAGGTACACGAGCGCTGCGCCCTCCGCGCGCACGAACCCGTTTGCCCGAGCATCGAACGCAAAGCACTCACCTGTTGGCGAGATCATCGACGCTTTGCTGAAGCCCACACTCGTCTGCGGGCTGATGAGCGCGCTCACACCTCCCGCGAGCGCGCCGTCAGACTGGCCGGACCACAAGTTTTCGCACGCGACAGAGACCGCGACGAGGGATGAGGAGCACGCCGTGTCGAGCGAGACACTGGCACCCCTGAGATCGAGCATGTACGACACGCGATTCGATGCAATGCTCGCGGTGGAGCCGCTGTTCGTGTATGCATCGACGTTCTCGGTGCTTCGCAGCTGGAGTCCACCATAGTCATTGCCCGATATCCCGACAAACACGCCGATTCGGCGGCCCCGCAAGCGGCTCGGTGCGGTTCCAGCATCCTCGATGGCCTCCCACGCCACTTCGAGGAGCCACCGCTGTTGCGGATCCATGCGAACGGCTTCTCGCGGCGAGACTCCCCAGAATCCTGCATCGAATGTGTCGAGGTTATCGACGAAGCCGCCGCGCCGCATGACCATCGCGCCCGGAGCCGTGGGATCCGGATGGTAGTAACGATCGATGTTCCACCGGTCGGCCGGCACATCCCGAATGCCGCTCCGCCGCTCGATGAGGAGCGACCAGAACGCTTGCACATCGTTCGCACCGCCAGGAAAGCGACACGCGATGCCGACAATCGCGATAGGTTCCACGTTGTCTCGTCCCAATTCCCTCATGATGGTGTCCTTGCGATGTGGAATGCTGCGAAGGTAAGGCGAGGGTTCTATCCGTCCTTGCGCCCGGTGTCAATAGCCAGAAATCGACCGAACATACTTATGGTCGCGGGGAGGAGAAAGACCTCAGCCACAAACGCCGCGCTGAGTGTCACGGCGAGCAGACCACCGAACCATGCGGAGGGCTTGTACTCGGAGAGCATGAGGACGGCGAAGCCACAACTGTTGATGAGCGCAGTGATCAGTGCGGCCTTGCCCTCGATGATCCCCGCGGCCTGTGCCGCGGCTTCGACTGCCACGCCTTTCGCGACCTGGCGACGAAACCGGTGGAGAAAGTGGACCGTGTCATCGTCTACGACGCCCAATGCGACGCTGGCGACCATGACGGTCGCCACGTTCACCGAAATATCGAACCAGCCCATGACGCCGAGCAGTGCGACGACCGGGAACACATTCGGTACCAGGGCGAGCAAGCCGTAGCGGGCTGATTTGAAGATCAGGAACATGGCCGCGAAGATCGCCACGAAGGCTGTGGCGAAGCTCGAGATTTGGGACCGCACGAGGTAATGGTCCAACCCCGCGAATAGGCGACCCGAGCCGGTCACGGTGGCCGAAATCCCGGTGCCAGCGAACGTGTCAGCCGCGAGTCGCTCCGCGGCCTGAATCGCACCAAAAACGCGATCCGAGTCCATCGACGGAAGCCTCACGACGATTTGCGCAGTGGAATAGTCACTCGAGACCAGGCGCTCCAGTTCGCGCCGGCCATCGTCAGAGAGAGAGAAGAGGAACAGCTCCTGCGCGATCAGAAGCGGGTCACCTGGAAGAGTGGCTGCATTGAGGCTGCCGCCGTGAAGCTCCCGATTGGTTTGCCTCACGTGGTCTGCCACTGACGTGGTCTTTCGGACCTCCGGCAATGTGCGGATGGCCGCCGAGAGGCGATCGATGCGTGTCATCGCGTCAGCGGCCTTCATTGATTCGGGCTGCCCCTCCAGCAGCACGTGAAAGCTGTAAACACCCGCAAGTTCAGTGTCGATGACGGCAGCCGAGCGACTGAGCGGGTGTGTCGGCGCGAAAAACCCAATGTGGTTGGTGTCTACTCGCAGTCGCGTGAGGCCTGCGATGGCCACCAGCATCATGATTGCCGCTGCTGTCAGCACGCTCCGGGGCCGACGGCCGGCGAGGCTCGCGGCCGCTCTGAGGGGCCCTGTCAGATGCTGCTCGTGCGGCGCAGGCTCCGCACGCGGAGGCATGAAACCCAGCAACGTGGGCACAAGGACGATCGAGATCGCAAAATCGAGCATCACCCCAACGGCAGCGCCGATGCCAAAATGGCGGACGGCAAGAACGTCGCTCGTCGCGAGCGACAGCAGTCCCAGCGCTGTCGTCCCGCTCGCACCAACGAGCGGTGTGAATACGTACGAGACAGTGTTTTTAAACGCTTCTGCCGCGGTGCAGCGGCGTCGTTCGTGCTCGTAGTGTTGAATCAAGTGGACATCGTCGGAAATTGCAAGCACGACAATCAGCGGGGTGAGCATCGCGGTGAGGATGTTGAACCCGAATCCCAACAGCGAGTAGCTCCCCAACGTCCACAGAACGCTCACGACGATGCACGTCAGTACGACAAGCGCGTGACCGACCGAACGAAAGAGCGCGTACACGGCGAGCAATGTCAGCGCCAGGATCGGTGGGACGAAGCGCCGCTGGTTGTCGACGGTGACACGGTTGTACGTTTCGTTGATCTCGACGCTGCCGTTGTAGTACGCCGACACGCCCGCCGGCAGCTTCGACCGGACCGTCCCGTAGATCTCATTCAGGATCGTCGACCGTGCTTCGTCCAGCCGGCGTTCATCGAACGTCACGACGAGTGCGGTGACATTGCCGTTCCTCGAAACGAGCTCGTCGGACAGGAACGCATCGGTCAGCGCCAGCCTGCGAGTCTCCGAAGGCGAACGACGCGAAAGATCGAGCAGCGGTTGAAAGTCGACCGCAAGTTCCGCCGTCCTTACACCATTGCCGCTGTCGATCGTGTCCGCGCGCAGGACGTGGGCTGTGGCGAGACTTTGAACGCGCTGGACGCTCGGAATCCGCTGAATGTCCTCTGTGACGTCTTTCAGGAATTGCAACCGCTCGCGCGTGAAAATGCCGGCGCCCGCTGCCTCTGGAGGCGGTGACTCGGATTTGATGGCGATGATGAGCGGCTGTGTCCCGCCGAATTCGGCCTGAAAGCGGTCGTAGTCCCGATACAGGGGATCGTCGCGTGAGAACCATGCGCTGAGGTCGTTGTCGACCCGTGTGACGTTCGCGAGGGGAATGAACGCGGCAGCGCCGATCACGTAACCAACACTCAAGTAGATACGCCACCGGTAAAGGCGGACCGCCAGCCAATCCAAGGCCTGCATTGTGGACTCGCACACCGAGGGCAGTCCAGATGAGAGTTCGGCTCTTGCCAGCGATGCCGGCCGACACCGTTCTGGTGTGCAACCTAGCGGCTAATTAGCTTGACATGCCATCAATCGACTCCAGGCGTTCGTCGAGGAGAAACGTTGAGAAAACAACGCGCTTTGAGCCGCGTGCATCGGTCCAGCCCTTCGCGCAGCGCGGGTTGATCCGCTCGTTGCCCTGCGATCCGAATAGATGCTCGAGACGTAAACGCGGCACTATCAATATTCGACAAGCTCGTCATCCGGATAGCAATACAGCCAACGCTCTCCTGGCTCCGCGGACGCAATCACCGGATGGCCCGTCGCACGCGCGTGTTTGGTGGCGTGACGATTCGGTGAGTTATCGCAACAATGCGTGCCGCCACACTCCTGACAGGTGCGCAGGTGGACCCAGCTAGAGCCGATCTTGACGCATTCGTCGCACTCGCGACGCTTGGGCTGTTTGACACTGGTAACGACACGAAGATGCGCGCAGCGCTGATCCATCGTTGAAGTCCTTTACTGGTGAAGTATCTGATGGACGAAAGCTACGGCGATTGATCCCTCGCCAACGGCGGAGGCGACCCGCTTGACATTGCCGTCCCTCACATCGCCAACCGCAAAGATGCCGGGCCGACTCGTTTCGAGAAGATATGGCGGCCGGGCCAGAGGCCACCCCGCTCCGGTCAGATCGTCGTGCGACAGATCCGGACCGGTCTTGATGAATCCCTTGTCATCGAGCACGATGCATCGCTCGAGCCATCGGGTGTTCGGCACGGCACCAGTCATGATGAACACATGGCGGACGTCATGGGTCTCGATATGCCCGTCGCGATTGTCCCGCCATCGGATCTGCTCGAGATGCCCCTTGCCTTCCAGGCCGACGAGCTCGGTATGCGCGAGCACGCGAATCTTGCCACTGTCGTCGATTCGGCGAACGAGATAACGCGACATGGTGTCCGTCAGCCCGTCGCCGCGGACCAATACGAGCGCGCGCTTGGCGGTCTGCGCCAGAAAC
>DASPWV010000477.1:0-6803 GCA_035637635.1 Vicinamibacterales bacterium
CCGCCGCGTGAACGTCTCTCAAAGCGCCGCCATATTTGCCAATCGGCGTGCGGGCAGCCGCAAGAATGACGACGGCACGTGCGCCCATAAGCTACCGATCATATCAACCGCGCGCTGCCCGGTTCGAGGTTCGGAGTTCGAGGTTCGAGGGTCCGGGTTCGATGTTCGATCGCGCCGCAACTCAGACCTCGAAACCTCGAACTTCGAGTGCCGAACTCCGAACTGGCATTCGAACCTCAATCCCCGAACTCCGAACTTCGAACCCCGAACCTCGAACCAGCTCTTGTGCAGCTCCTCCCCATTGTTCCAAAAATCAGGATTGCTTATTCTGATGCTTGGATTAGAGGGCCGAATACCCGTCTGTTGTATTTGAAATACCGAGAAACTGGGGTCGTTCGCCGATTTTACGTGACGGCACACTCCATGCTGTAATGGTGCGTTTGGTGTGGCCCCGTGGGCTGCACTGTTTGACTGCCAACGAGTATCGTCCCTCGCCCTGCAGCGGACGCGTCGGCAACTGGCCCTGTCGTTTACCTGGAGGATTAACGAAACATGCGATCACGCACATTTGCCGCCTTGGTGGTGGCGTTGCTCTGGACCTGGCCGGCAGTGGCGCAGGAACAGCGTGGCGCCATTGAAGGCGTCGTGAAAGATGCGTCGGGGGCAGTGCTTCCCGGCGTTACCGTAGAAGCCAAATCCAACAACGGCGTCGTCCTCACGACCAGCAGCGACGCCGCCGGCGTCTATCGATTCCCATCAGTCGCCCCCGGCCTGTATGTCGTCACCGCGACGATGACCGGTTTCGGTCCCAAGACGGTCGAGGATGTCCACATTGGCCTTGGCCAGATCAAAAAGGTCGACTTTGCGCTTGCCGTCGCGGGTGTGGCCGAAGCCGTGCAGGTTACGGCGGTGTCGCCACTCGTTGACGTCCGGCAGAGCGCGCGCCAGACGAACATCCGCGCCGAACAGGTCGAACTGCTGCCCAAGGGGCGCGACTTCACGACGCTTGTGGTGCAGGCGCCGGGCGCGAACAACGAGAACCGCAAACTCGGCGGACTCTCCATCGACGGCGCCAGCGCCGGCGAGAACCGCTACATCATCGACGGCATCGAGACCACCAATATCCAGAGCGGCACTTCAGGCAAGGGTCTGATTGCCGACTTCGTCGAAGAAGTGCAGGTCAAGTCGAGCGGCTACACGGCGGAGTTCGGCGGCGCCACCGGCGGCGTGATCAACGTGCTCACCAAGAGTGGCACCAACAACTTGCATGGCATCGCGGGCATTCAATTCCAGGGGAGCGCGCTCGAAGGACGCCAGCGCTTCTACGACAACCTGACACGCGGCACGACAGGCAAGGTGCTCCGCGCGAGCTTGACGGATCCGGAGCACGTGGCCGAGTACGTCAACTATCCGAAGGACGACATCAAGCGGTACGAGCCAAGCTTCTCGATTGGCGGCCCAATCATCCGGGATCATGCCTGGTTCTTTGGCGCCTACCAGCCTGCGCTCACGACCAATCAGCGACACGTCGACACCTCAACGGCGCAAAACCCTTCAGCCGGCACGTTCGATGTGGAACAGAAGGTCACCTTTCAGTACGCGACGGCCAATGTCACGTCGCAGATGAGCGACAAGCTGCGCGGCCGTCTGTCCTACAACAACAGCTGGAACCGCAGGAAGGGGCTGATGCCGTCGCTGCAGGGGACCGACGCGCCAGACACCAACTACACGAAGACGACGACATTCCCCAACTACACCGTGTCTGGAAACCTCGATTGGACGATGTCTCCGCGGCTGTTCGTGGGCGTTCGCGGTGGTTACTACTTCTCTGATATCAGAGACACCAACGTCACCGAAATACCACGGCTCATCTTCTCCACTGGAAACAACCTCTCGTTCCCGGAGGTCCCGGCAGCGTTGCGGCGGAGTTCGGGATTCCAGAATATCCCGGATAACAACAAGACGGTTCGCGACGAGCAAACGCGGTTGAATTTCCAGGCTGACGGCACCTACTACGCGGAAGCTGGCGGATCGCACCAGATCAAGTTCGGGTTCCAGGCCGATCGTCTCGGCAATAACGTGCTGAGCGGCGAAGCCGCCAACCTGATTCGCCTCCGCTGGAACACGACGCTCGTGTCGGGTGACCCGACAACCCGCGGAACCTACGGGTACTATCAGGTCCGCAGCAACGGTGTGAACAACAAGCAGGGGTTCATCACCGAGGGCAACATCCACATGAACGTTCTCGGGTTGTTCGTTCAGGACGCCTGGACGTTCAACAACAAATTGACCGTCAATCTCGGCATTCGAACAGAGCGAGAGCGCGTCCCGACTTACACCACCGGCGCCGACATTCCGGAATTCGGCGTCGAGTTCGACTTCAAGGATAAGCTCGCGCCGCGGGTTGGTGCTGCCTACGATCTCTTCGGAGATGGGCGATGGAAGGCGTTCGGATCCTGGGGCGTCTTCTACGACATCTTCAAGCTGGAGCTGCCGCGCGGCTCGTTCGGCGGCGACAAGTGGCTCGAGTACTACTACACGCTCGACACGTTCGACTGGCAGAATCTGCTGACGACCATCGGCAGCAGCGCGAACTGTCCGCCGGCGTGCCCCGGTCGAATCCTTCGCGGGGCGCCCACTGCCGACAACCCGAAGGGAGGCGTGGACTTCCGTCACCCATCATTCGGATCCGACGCGATTCAGCCGGGTCTGAAGCCGATGCGCCAGCAGGAAGCGACCGTGGGTCTCGAACACCAGCTCAACGATCGCATCGCGCTGAGTGCCCGTTATGTTCACAAGCAGATCGATCGAGCCATTGAGGACACCGGCTCACTCGACGCGCAGGGCAACGAGATCTACATCATCGCGAATCCCGGCGAGGGTCTCACCGAGCTGGCGTTCACCAATCCGAATGTGAATCTGCCGAAACCGAAACGCGATTACGACAGCGTCGAGTTCGCAGTGGAAAAGAAGTTCGTCCACGCATGGTATATGCGGGCGAGCTATCTCTGGAGCCGGCTGTATGGCAACTACTCCGGGCTATCGCAGTCGGACGAAAACGGCCGCACGAGCCCGAACGTCGGGCGGTTGTATGACTATCCGCTGATGATGTTCCAAGACGGCGGAATTGCCTCTCTGGGACGGCTGCCAACCGACCGGCCGCATCAGTTCAAGACGCAGTTCATCTACTCGTGGAAATTCGGCACGAGCATCGGGTTGAACCAGTACGTCGCCAGCGGTCTGCCGGTGACGCGTGAGATCGGAATCTACCCACCCAACACGCTCCCGGTCCAGTACCTCGGCCGGTTCAGTGATGGGCGCACGCCCGTCTACTCGCAAACAGACCTCCTGGTGCAGCACGATGTGATGCGCCGCTTCCAGGTGTTCCTGAACGTGCTGAACCTGTTCAATCAGCACACGGCCGTCGGCCGCTTCTCGACGTACCAGTACATCGGCGGCGTCGTCCCCGACGAGGCGGCGTTCTACTCCGGCCGGCAGACACTGGCGTCGCTCATCACGTCGCAGCGTGTCATCCAGGATCCGCGCTTCCTGAAGGACAATCAGTTCCAGGACGCCATTCAGGCGCGCATTGGACTGAGATTCACCTTCTAACGGCGCCTGCCGCCGAGTAACATGGCCCCGCGAGCAACCGGATGCTCGCGGGGTTTTTTTTTCAAGTGCGTGGAGGGTGTGGTCATGCGTGCTTGGTCAGTAGTTTTCTTGGGTTTGCTGGCGTTGGCACCTGTCCCTGCGTTTGCGGCGCAGAGCTCCGCCGATCGGGATCGTGCCGCGCTTCAAAATCGCCTTGGCTGGGAACAGATGCGTGTCGAGCACTGGGCCGAGGCCGCGAAGTACTTTCAACAAGCGATCGACATCGACCCGAGATTCAAATATGCGTACTACGGTCTCGGGCGCGCCAATCTCGCGCTGAAGCGCTACGTCGAATCGATTGCGGCGCTCGAACGATGCCGCGGCTTGTATCAGGAGGAGGCGGGACGCAAGTTTGCCAGCGCGCAGGACGCGCAGCGGTTCCGACAGGACCGGCTCCTCGAGATCGACGAACAAATCAGATTCGAGCAAGTGGCGCGACCGCAGAACTCGCAGCGCGGCCAGGACACGATGCGCCAGCTGCAGCTCGCGAGGCAGAACGTGCAGGAAAGCCTGCGCCGGGGCAACGACATCGCCATCGAGAACACCATTCCACCCTGGGTCTCGCTGTCGCTCGGCAGCGCGTATTTTCGCGCGAGCAGAATGGCCGATGCAGAGCGTGCATACAAGGAGACGATCGCGTCCGATCCGAAATCGGGCGAAGCGTACAGCAATCTCGCGGTGGTGTTTCTCGAGACGGGCCGATATGCCGACGCCGAAGACGCCGTGAAGTCTGCGAAAAAGGTCGGCTTCAAAGTTCACCCGCAGCTCGAGCAGGACATAAAAGACCGGCGGAAAGGGAGCTGAACGCAGTCACGTACGTTCCTTCACGCGGGTTCCCTCACGTACGTTCCCTCACGGTGGTTCGCGGAAGTTCGTTCACGTACGTTCGTTCACGTACGTTCGTTCACGCCTGTTGAACGGTGGTTTGTCCTCTTGAAGAGTGTTCGCAAAATGCTGTGACGAACCGCGTGACGAACGTCCGTGAACGTTCGTTCGGAACAGACGTGGTAGAACCCCCGTGAACCTCCGTGTACGAACGTACGTGTTGGAACCCACGTGAAGGAACTTTCGTGGCGCGGTTCCTGTCATTCATCCCAGCCTGAATTCGAGTCATTGGATCGCGGTTTTCGACTTTCGCGATCACTCGCAGTTCGTCCCATCGACTCGTCCCAGTCACGACGAAGAATCAACAACTTGCGCGCACAACGCATCGTGCGCGACGTGGCACGCACTTTCCTCTTTCGAACGAGCGTTTGACAGTCCAGTTGGCACTTTCAAGGGGAGAGACAGCATGCGAATTCGCATCAACGCCCTCGTTGTCGCGGTCTTCCTGCTCTGCGGCGCTTTGTCGATGGCGCACGCGCAGGAACTGTTCGGCACGATTACGGGCACGGTCACGGATCCATCAGGCGCAGCCATTCCGGGCGCGACGGTGACGGTGACCAACAATGACACGAAGAGAACGGTCACGGTCGTCACGGGCTCTGACGGTATTTATTACGCGCGTGATCTCGAACCGGGTCGCTATTCCGTCCGGGTCGAGATCAGCGGATTTACGACGAGGGAGTTTCCGGATGTGATCCTGCTGCTCGGCAAGACGCTCAGAGTCGACGCCGCACTGCAACTGCCCGGTGTGGCCGAATCCGTCAGCGTCGTCGCCGGCTCGCCGCTCATCGATCTGACGGCAACGACCAGAGGGCACAACATTCCGGCAGAGGAATTCGAGGTGCTCCCGAAAGGCCGCAGCTTCCAGTCGCTCGCCTTTACCGCGCCGTCGGTGAACAGCGGCGAGATCGAAGGCGGGCTCCAGGTCAACGGCGCGTCGGCCGGCGAGAACAACTTCACCGTCGACGGCGTCTCGGTGAACAGCCAGATTCACGGCAATCAGCGTCAGGACGCCGTATTCGAGTACCTGCAGGAAGTGCAGGTGAAGACCACCGGCATCTCGGCGGAGTACGGCGGCGCGCTCGGCGGTGTGATTAGCGCGGTGACGAAGTCCGGCGGCGATCAGTTCAAGGGATCGGTCTACAACTTCTTTTCGGGAAGCTCCCTGCTGACGTCGCACAACAACGTCGGCCCGCGTCTGCAGATCGACTCCGTGACACAGAACGCCGCGCAAATCCTGCAGGATAACGACCAGACCTACACGAGGAACGAACCCGGGTTCTCGCTGGGCGGGCCGGTTCTGCGCAACCACTTGTACTTCTTCGGATCGGCGTCGCCGCGCTTCGAACGGCAGACGCGCAACTACGAGCTCACGAGCGGCGGAAGCGGATCGATCGACCGCAAGCGAAACCTGTGGAGCACGTTCGGCAAGCTCACGTACCAGGCCACGCGCAATCTCCGAATCAACGCGTCCACCTTGTATACGTCAGATGACTCGACTGGGAAGCTCGTCGCCTGGGACGCGGACGCGGCGAATCTCAGCACGCTGACGCCAGAGAACATCGCTGCGCGCAACAAGCTCGGGTGGGAGGTTCCACAGCTGAATTTCTCCGGCACCGCCGACTACACGCTGAACGGCACAACGCTGCTGTCGTTCCGCCTCGGAATCATGCGCGACGACTACAAGGACACAGGCATCGATACCAGCCAGACGTACGAGTACGCCACTTCCTCAATCGGACTGGCCGGTGTGCCGGCACAGTTCCAGCAGGCGTCAGGCTTCTCGAACCTCCCGCGCACGCAGTTCAGCGATCACGATCTCACGAAGCGCACGTTCTATGACCTCGATGTCACAAAGTCGTTCCGCGGTGTCGGTGTGCACAACGTGAAGGTCGGCACGGGCTTCTTGCGCGCCACCAACGATGTGCGCGTGGCATATCCCAACAACGGCTACGTGACGGTGTTCTGGAACCAAGCCTTCACGAGCAACGTGACGGGCATCACGGATCGCGGGACGTACGGCTACTACACGATCGACGATGTCGGCACGATCGGAAAAACGTCCGGGGACATCTGGCACATTTACGCGCAGGACACGTGGGCCGTCACTCCGCAGCTCACGTTGAACCTCGGCGTCCGAACCGAAAACGAGAAGATCCCGACCTTCCGGCCCGATATCCAGAAGTACGCGATCCGGTTCGGCTGGCGCGAAAAGCTGGCGCCGCGTCTAGGGTTGGCGTACGACGTCAAAGGCGACGGCCGCATCA
>DASPWV010000478.1:0-4607 GCA_035637635.1 Vicinamibacterales bacterium
AACTGTTGCGCGTAAGCGGTACGCGGGGGCAGCGTCATCGCTAGCAAAAGCAGAAAAGCCGACGAACAGACGCGTACTGGCAAGCGCACGTTTCAAGCAAGCTGTGACGTCGATGGGCGGCCGTCGCGAGCCGCAGTTGCCCAAGGGGATTGGGGGCGGAGACAGTGGCAATCAAGCCTTGTGCCACGGTCGGGTCGTCGAAAACGCGGCGGGCACAGAGTGTCGCGGCAAGAAGCCTTTACGCCGCTCAGTGACACTGACGCCTGACGCTGTCCTCGCGGGACGTCAGAAACAGACGTCGACGCTGACCAGACGATCAGCGTCGACGCGACTTCAAAGCGGTCCGGTGAAGTCGGTCTTTTTCAGACCGCGTGTCAGAAGACGAGAATCGCAACCTCGTTCGAAGGCGCGCTCGTCGAAGTGCCTCGTACCGCGCGGAGACGAACGTAATAGATCCCTGGCGGCGCGTTCGGATTGCCCGCCGTCGTGAAGGTGCCCGGAATGTCGATCACCCCGATATTGGTCAGGCCGGGCGAGGAGCCGATCTCGATCCTGATCAAATCGGGAGGGCCTTCGATGGGCGCCAACCAGTTGATGGTCACTGCGCGGCCTGCGATCGAGTAGGTGAGGTTTCGGGGCGGACTCAGGATAACGAGAGTGCCGACGACGAAGCTGCGTTCGGCCGAGGCCGGTCCTATGCCGAACGAGTTGCGCGCGCGCACTCGCACATAGAACGTGCCGTTGGGGAAGATGGCCGAGATCGCAAGATTCTGTCCCATCGAGTACGACCCGAACTCGGTGCCGCCCGGCGTGCTCCCGACGTCGAGGATGTATTCGAGAATCGGCGTCCCACCGGTCGTCGGCGCCGTCCATGAGAGGGTGACGTTGTTGCCGGGAGGCCCGGCCACCGACGGTTGTCCCGGAGGACCGGGAACGCCGCTCGGTGGCGGCGGGGGGCCGCCATCGAAGCGGATCGAATAGGCGCCGACACTCGACGAGCCAAACGCCGTCGCAATCACGCGGTACGTGCCGGTATAGGGCGCCGTAAAGGAGATGCGTGAATCGACGCTGGTGGTGGTGTCATCGTTGAACGTGAGCACTTGCCAGTCCGAATCGAGCAGAAACAGATACGGATCCGACAGGGTGAAGCGATTCATGTTGATGACGATCGAATCGCCCGCGGTCGCCGTGAGGGTCCAGAATTCGCCTCGCGCATTCCGGTACGGCTGCACGATGCAGTCCGTCGTGTCGAGCGTCGCGTTGATCGTCGTGTTGACCGGCAGACTCCGGATTTGACAGGCCGCGTGACCGGGGATCTCGACCCTGATTTCAAACGTGCCGAAATCGTTGTTCGGCTGCAATATGAAGGTGGTGGCGACGACTTTGTATCGACCGCTGACGGTCGCGACATACTGGATGCGCGAATTGAGCCCGCCCATGACGGCATCGTCATTGGACGCCACTGCCACCCCTGACGGGTCCAGCAGGTAGAGATACGGATCGCTCATCGTCACCCGATTCATGGTGATGATGAGCGTGTCGCCTGTGTTGGCGTAGACGTTCCAGAACTCACCGCGCGAATTCCGGTACGGAGTCACCACACAATCGGTGGCGCTGAGCGTCCCGGTGATAGTCACGAGCTCGGGTAAGTCATGCGTCTGGCACGGCTGTGCGGCTGCCGTCTGGGGAAGGAACGAAAGAATGCCGAGTGCAAGGACGCCGGCCACGAGACTGCGCATACTCACTCCTGCTCCAGCCGCGCCTCCCCGGAGCACTCCGGGGATTCCCACGGCAGGATGGTGCGCGAGTTCTAGCACAGAGGTACGCCACTCTGCAACGCAGATAGCGGGGTACCGGGTTCTCGTCAGCTCGTGTTTCGACAGGATTTCAGGGATACTGATCGGTCCGCTGCGACTTGTGCTCGGCAAGCCATTCATCGCTCAACATGCCGAGATCTCGCCCACTGCGCCTTCGCACGCCACGCCACGCGCTCACCACGAGAGTGCCGCCGATGGCGAGCGCCAGCGCGATCCAGAAGATCAAGCGTCCGGTCATACGGCCCGCGCCCGGAGCTTGACAGCCGATTGACCCTCAATCGCGGCAGCTCTCGTAAAGAGCACGCTTCCCAGCTCGTCGGCGAGCGTCTCGATCAATCCTTGTTCCGGTTCGGACAGCGCATACGGCGCGTACACAGTGAGGACCGCAACCAGATCGCCCGCGTACACGATGGGCGCGCTCACGCATTGCCGCAGTGGAGGCCGCGTGCGGGCAAGATCGGCTCCGAGATCCAGACCCGCGTCCGAATTTGCCATCATCCGGCGGTTCGCGCCAACCCAGCCCGTCACGCCGTCACCAAGGCTGAAGACGCGTGACGGTGCGCCCCTCTCGATCGCAGTACCGACCAGACGATCTGTCTGCGGGTCGTAGAGATAAAGCACCGAGATCGCGTCATCGATGTGGGCCGCCACAAACTCGCGGACCGCCTCGGCGATCTCGTCGACCTCAAACCCGCGCAACGCGCCGGTGAACTGGCGCACCGTCGTTTGGCGCTTTGATTTGACTTCCGCGGGCACGGTAGTGCGGCTCTCCGGCATCTGCAGAACACGGCGCAGCAGCTTGAGCGGCCCACGGCGTTCGGGAGCCGGCGTGGGTACGCTGTCAACGACGGTGATGAACGCGTCCACGAGCGCGGGATCGAACGCCGACCCGCTCCGCGCGCGGATCATCTCCATGGCGTCATCGGCGCTCAAGCGTCGCCGGTAGGGACGATCGGATGTGAGCGCGTCGTAACAATCGACCACCGCGAGAATGCGCGCACCAAGCGGGATGTTGATGCCGCTCAGCCGGTCTGGGTAGCCGGTGCCGTTCCAGTTTTCGTGGTGGTGGCGAACGATGGGGGCCACGGGAAACGGGAAATTGATGGCTGACAGGATCGACGCGCCGATACCTGCATGCGCTTTCATTTGCTCGTACTCGGCGGGCGTCAGCTTTCCCGGCTTGTTGAGGATGTGCTCAGGCACCGCGAGCTTGCCAAGGTCGTGCAGCAGCGCCGCGGCCTCGAGCGCCTTGAGCTCCTGTGGTGTTGCGCCGAGACGAGTGGCCAGCTGCGTGCTCAGAACCTGCACGCGGCGAATGTGGCCGTGTGTCACCTGATCTTTCGCATCGATCGCCATCGCCAGCGTCTCGATCGTCGAGTCGTAAAGGCGCTGCAGCTCCGCGATGTGTTTGTGAGCGTCTTCGAGGCGGCCGACCACATGCTGCGAGGAGAGATACAGCACGAGCAGCAGCGGCGCGAGGACGACCAGCAGCGCGGTAATGGGGCTGTCGCTCGTGCGTACGATCATCGCAGCGAGCGAAAAACTCACGCACATGTTGAGCGCGATGTGCGGTCCGTGGCTTCGAACGAAGTCTGTCGGCGACGACTTGCCTTCGAGCCATAACGCGGTGCCGGCCAGCGCCATGTTGAGGACGACGCTCAGCGCGATCATGGCCGCGAGCGGCAGCAGCAGCGGCAACAACGGCACGAGACTGTGCGACAGCGGTGACAGTCCCGACGCGCGATAGAACACAGTCGACGACACTCCGATGGAAAGCACGGGCTCGGCGACGTTGAACAGCACGCGGTAGTAACCGCGCTTCTGCGCCGTGACGGCGACAGCCAGTCCGTGCAGCGCCGCGGCAGCAATGCCGGCGCCGGGTCCAAACAGAAGCGCGGCGGCAAACGCCAGACCCTCCGCGACGGAAACGGTGGCGCCGAGCGACGGAATCCGAAGTGCAAGCGGACCACTGATGATCGCGACGAACGCGAGCAGCAGGAACGTGGTGTCAGGCGGCTTCGTGAAAACATCGCGGACAGCCAGGCCCAGTACCACCGCGCCCACTGCCGTCACAGCGACGACGTAGGTCTTGCAAGCGACTGATAACGCGTCGTGATCGCTATGCATAGAGGTCGAGTGGAACTGCGCTTCAAGAATCGCGCCGACCGCCAGGAATCAAGCGCAAGAACACTGAATCAAGTCACGGAAACGCCGAACCGCGAAAGCACGGCACAGAAACACCGAAACACGAAAGCAAAATCCGTTTGGTTGTTGTGCGGTAGTTTCGCGGCTTGCCTTTCCGTCTCGTAAGTGTTGTGGTGGCGTTTCACCAAACCGTGCGCAGAACCACAGTTCCGTCTTCGCAGTGTTGAACCGTGAAGGCGCCCGCCCCGGTCCCACCTTTCGGGCAGCTGCCGCATGTCGATGAATTGAGATCGCTCGGACGCGCTGGCACAACTGGTGCACCCCACGCGCGCAGTTCACCAGGCTGCACACAAGGAGCTCAAATGCGAACTGCCCCGTTCGGTGCGCATCGATGGTGCGCACTCGCCGGCGCGTGCACGGTCCTTTTGCTGGCGAGTGGCAACGCGTACGCGCTCGATCCGAAAAAGGCCATTTCGCAGTACGTCCATGCCGCCTGGGACGACGAGCGCGGCCTCCCGCAGAATTCAGTGACCGCAATTGCGCAGACACGCGACGGCTACATCTGGTTTGGCACGCAGGAAGGCCTGGTGCGATTCGACGGCGCACGTTTCGTGGTGTTCGATCATTCGCGACAGGGCAATCTTC
>DASPWV010000479.1:0-12307 GCA_035637635.1 Vicinamibacterales bacterium
CGTCGTTGCGATAGACGTTGCGCCAGCGCTGGACGTAACGCTTTCGCGGCACGATGGCATTATCGCGCCGTTGATGCCATCTCCTTTGACCGAAGCCGCGGGGACTGCGGAATCTTTCGCGCTGGCGCTGAATAATCGCGATCCCTCTCCGACGGTCGACAAAGATGGCCCGGCAGGTGTCGAAGCCGGCGGTATTCCGACGCATGACGCCTGGCACGGTGGCTGCAGTTCACGGGCTCGAATGGGTCGTCTCCTTCGATGCATCGTGGCCACCACATTGACGTTGGCGTTGACCGGCGGACTGTCAGGGGCCCTCGCGATGACGGCCGCGGGGAATGTCCCGTGTCCGACTGCGGCGCATCGATGCCAGGAGGCGACCTTCACATGCGCCTGCTGTGCTGAGGATGGCGCACCGGCACCTGCCGCGCCCTCCTCCGAGCGCAGTTCCATCTCCAAGGCGCCAGTTAGCGCGAGCATCTTTGCGCTGACGAATCCGGCGATGACCATTGCGCCGCCGCGTGCGCTCCGGGCGCCGGTGACCCATCGCACCGGCCCCCCACTCTCGCTCTCTATTCTGCACGCCTCGCTGCTCCTCTAAATCGGCATGCTCGCGCGCGAATCGCGCGTGTGGGTCGCGATCCGTCTGCCCGGCTCATGCCGTGGTGCGCGTCGATGATTGATCCGAAGTTCGCGAGAGGGTGTCATGCGTACGTCTTCTGTTCTCGCAGTGTTAGTGATGTTTGTATCCGGCGCCCACGAAGCGTGGGCACAGCCAGCGCCTGCTCCTATTGGGCGGCTGACGGATCTGGTTGCTGCGTTGGACGCCGCGAATCCCGAGGTTGCCGCCGCGCGACGCGAGATCGAGATGCGCGCCGCCCGTGTGCAGCCGGCGGGGACGCCGCCCGATCCGGTTGTGACGGCAGGGTTCATGGGCGGTTTCACCGCGGTCCCGTTCTTCCCGCCCTCGTCAAACCCTGGCGCCCTGCGGGAGTTCAGCATCTCGCAGGAATTGCCGTATCCGGGCAAGCTGTCCCTTCGATCCCGGATTGCCGCGACCGATACCGGCGTCGCGCGATTCGCGGCCGAAGACGTTCGGCTCGAGCGCATCGCGGAATTGAAATCGATGTACGTGGAATACCGGCTGCTCGACCGCAGTGCGGCGATCGTCCGTCGCAACCGAACACGGCTTCAGCAAATGACCCGGGTGACGGAAGCTCACTTCTCGGTCGGTGAAGGCGAGCAACAAGATCTCATCAAGGCGCAGCTCGAACTGTCGCTCCTTACCGAGCGCGAAACCGCGATCGAGCGACAGCAAGCCGTCCTGCGCGCGCGGCTGAACGCACTGCTCAATCGTCCGCCGCAGGAACCGATCGATCCCGCGCTGGCGTTCGACGTCGTTCCGTTGCCAGGCGACGTTACCGAGTTACAGCGCCTCGCCGAAGAAAGATATCCGGCCCTCAAACGCGACGAGCAGCTCGTGCAACGCAACCAGCAGACGGTCGCGCTGGCGAAGAAGGAGATCCTGCCCGACTTCGGCGCGAAAGTCAGTTTCCAGAAGTACGCCGCCGGCATGCCGTGGATGTACGGCGTCGAAGTCATGATGAACGTGCCGATCTTCGCCGATCGCAAACAGCGGCCAATGATCGCCGAGGCAACGGCTGGCCTGACCGCGAGCGAGAGCATGCGCGAGGCGACGCGCGCGGCGGCACTTGGGCGCATCGGTGATCAGTTCGCCGTCGTGATGTCGAGCCGCCGGCTCGTTCGGCTGTACGAAGATTCGGTCCTGCCGCAGGCGCGACTGGCGCTCGACGCGTCGCTCGCTGCCTATGAGACGGGAGGCGTGGACTTCCTGACGCTCCTCAGCAACTTCACGACGATTCTGGACTACGAGCTTGGCCTCGAAGAGCAACAGACCACGCTGTATCGCGCGCTTGCGAATCTGGAACCGCTCGTCGGACAGATTTTTCTTTTGTAAAGGACGAAGTGATGTCGACGCACACGCACGCGACTGAACTGCCGATCATCGCCGATCCGTCATCGCCGCAGTACGCCCGCGCGCACTTTGACGGGGGCGGTCGCCCAAGTCGCCTGGGGAGCTATGTGGTCGTTAGCCTGCTGGCCATTGGTGCGGGTGTCGGCGGGACGCTTTTTTATCAGAACAATCTGCAGCCCCGCAGTCCGACCCCTCAGACGGAACAGGAGGGCATGATGGCGTCCGAAAAGACGGAGCTATCGACTCCTGCGGCGCCGGCAGGCGCGGTGTTCATCTCCTCGGCACGACAGCAACTGATCGGCGTGCGGACGACGGACGCGACGCACCAGACCCTCGAGCGCCGCGTCCGCACCGTGGGCACGCTCGCCATCGACGAGACACGTCAAGCGCAGGTCCACACGAAAATCGCGGGCTGGACGGAGCGTGTCGCGATCGATTTCGTCGGCAAACCGGTGCGACGCGGGGAGGTGCTGTTCAGCATTTACAGCCCGCAGCTCGTGGCGACCCAAAAGGAGTACCTGCTCGCGCTGCGTGCGCAGCGTGAGTTTGCGGCTAGCGAATTCGAGGAGACGCGGGCCAGCGCCGATCGTCTCGTTGCCGCGACTCGCGAGCGCCTGCGGCTCTGGGACGTCACGGAGGCGCAGATTGCCGCGCTCGAAGGCACCGGCGAGGTGCAGCGCACCCTCACGATCGCGTCGCCCGTCAGCGGCGTTGTGACGGAGCGGAATATTTATCCGGGACAGTATGTGACCCCTGAACTGATGGCGTTCAAGATTGCCGATTTGTCAGGCGTGTGGGCCATCGGTGAGGTATTCGAGTACGAGCTGCCGTTCATCAAACTCGGTCAGAGGGTCCACGTCGAGTTTCCCTATGGCCAGGCGTCCACGTCCCTCACCGGCAAGGTGGCCTTCATTTATCCCGATGTGGATCCGCAAACGCGACGCGGGCGGATTCGCGTCGACTTTCCAAACCCGGGCCTCACGTTCAAGCCGGGGACGTTCGTCACGCTGAACATCGACACGCCCGCCGAGATGGCACTCGTCGTTCCCCGCGAAGCGGTGATCGATACGGGTTCCAAGCAATACGTCATTCTCGCGAAGGAGGGCGGTTTCTTTGAGCCGCGCGAAGTGACGGTCGGCACGCCCGGGGGAGACGTGTATCCCGTGACCAGCGGTCTTTCACACGGCGACAAGGTCGTCACCTCTGCGCAGTTCCTCATCGACTCGGAGACCAATCTGCAGGCCTCGATGAAAGCCATGGTCGGTCACGGGCACGACATGAGCGGCATGGAGACGCCCGAGCAGCCCGCGCCGGCCGGCAAATCCCACGAGGACATGAACAACATGCCCGGCAATGACCACGCTGGTAGCGCTGACCGTGCCGGTAGTGGCGCGGCTTTAGTCGCGCCAGCGATGGATCACTTCCGGCACGGACAGTAACAACGGAGTTGTCATCGTGATCGACAAGCTCATTGCGTTCAGCGCTCGCAACGGCTTCATCGTCATCCTGCTGATCGCGGCCATCGTCGGGGGCGGCTACTGGGCGATTCGCAACACGCCCATTGACGCGATTCCCGATCTCTCGGACGTGCAGGTGATCGTCACGGCGAACTGGGAGGGCCGCAGCCCAACCCTCGTCGAGGATCAGGTGACGTACCCAATCGTGACCGCGCTCATCTCTGCACCCAACGTCAAGGTCGTCCGCGGCTTCTCGTATTTCGACGTGTCGTTCATCTACGTCATCTTTCAGGACGGCACGGATCTCTACTGGGCCCGCAGCCGCGTGCTCGAGTATCTGAACGGCTTGCAAGGACGGCTGCCTGCGGGAGTAACGCCGGTGCTCGGGCCCGACGCGACCGGCGTCGGTTGGGGCTTCAGCTACGCGCTGGTCGACAAGTCAGGCAAGTACGACCTTTCGCGACTGCGCACGCTCAACGACTGGTACGTCCAATACTGGCTCCGCAGCGTCCCAGGCGTCGCCGAAGTGGCACCGGTCGGCGGATTCGTGAAGCAGTACCAGATCCAGGTCGATCCGAACGCGCTGCTCGCCTACAACATGCCGATTGACATGGTGGCGGCAGCGGTCCGCAAGAGCAACAACGACGTCGGCGGTCGGGTCGTCGAGTGGACGGGCCGCGAGTATATGGTGCGCGGCCGCGGCTATATCAAGAGCATCGACGATATCGCGCAGATCAGCCTCGGCGCGAAGCCGGATGGCACGCCGATCCTGGTACGTGACGTCGCACGCGTGCAGCTCGGCCCCGATATGCGTCGAGGCGTCGCCGAGCTGAACGGCGAGGGTGACGCCGCAGGCGGCATCGTCGTGATCCGGTACGGCGTGGATACCTACGGCGTCATCGAGAGCATCAAGAAGGCGGTCAAGGAGAAGATTCAGCCGGCACTGCCTGAGGGCGTCGAGCTCGTCACGACTTACGACCGATCCGATCTGATCGAGCGATCGATCGACACGCTGAAGGAGAAGCTGATCGAGGAATCGATCATCGTTTCACTCGTGTGCGTCGTGTTCCTCTGGCACATGCGCAGCGCGCTCGTGGCCATCCTGACGCTGCCGCTCTCGATTCTCCTGTCGTTTCTGACGATGAAGTACATCGGGCTCGGCTCGAACATTATGAGCCTGGGCGGGATTGCGATCGCCATCGGCGCCATGATCGACGCGGCGATCATCATGATCGAGAACGCTCACAAGCACATCGAATATGCGGATGGAACGACGTCCAGGACCGACGTGTTGGTCGCGGCCGCGCAGGAGGTGGGGAGGCCGCTGTTCTTCTCGCTGCTCATCATCACCGTGTCCTTCCTGCCGATCTTTACTCTCGAAGCGCAGGAAGGTCGACTGTTTCGGCCGCTGGCCTTTACCAAGACTTTCGCGATGGGCTTCGCGGCGCTGATGTCAGTGTTGGTCGTGCCGTATCTGATGGTGCTCTTCGTCCGCGGGAGGATCGCGCCCGAGGAGAAGAATCCCATCAATCGCTTCCTGATCTGGGTGTATCACCCGTGCGTGCGGTTCGTCCTCCGGCATCGCGCGCTGACGCTCATGGCGGCGCTCGCGCTCCTGGCGAGCACCGTCCCGGTCTACATGAAGCTCGGATCGGAGTTCATGCCGCCGCTTTATGAGGGGACCTTCCTGTACATGCCGCTCACGCTGCCCGGGGCCTCGGTGCAGACCGCGCAGGACGTGCTCGCCGCACAGGATCGCCTCATCAAGCGCATCCCCGAAGTGTCATCCGTGTTCGGCAAGGCAGGACGCGCGTTGTCGGCGACCGATCCCGCGCCGCTCGAGATGATCGAAACAGTGATCAACCTGAAGCCGGAGTCGGAGTGGCGACCCGGGATGACGCCCGCCAAGCTCGAAGCCGAGCTCGATCGGCTCGTGCGCGTACCAGGCGTGGCCAATGCGTGGACGATGCCGATCAAGGCGCGCACGGACATGCTGTCGACGGGCATCCGCACCCCCGTCGGCGTCAAGGTGTTCGGCAAGGACCTTGATGAGATCAGCCAGGTGGCCGCGGACGTGGAGAGCGCCCTCCGAATGGTCCCCGGCACGCGCAACGTGTTCGCCGAGCGTGTCACGGGAGGGTATTACGTCGATTTCGACGTGAAACGCGATCAGATCGCCCGGTACGGGCTGACCGTGCAGGACGTCGAGATGACGATCGAGTCCGCGATCGGCGGGGCGAATGTCACAACCACGGTCGAGGGACGCGAACGCTTTCCCGTCAACATCCGCTACCAGCGCGATTACCGCAGCAACATCGAGGGGCTGCGCCGTGTGCTGATCGCCACGCCGTCAGGGCTGCAGGTACCGCTGGAACAGGTCGCCCGTATCAGCCTCTCCACGGGTCCGACCGTCATCCGCACCGAGCAGGCGCAGCTGCTCGGGTACGTGTACGTCGACGTCGCCGATCGCGACATCGGCAGCTACGTCGCTGACGCGAAACAGCAAGTGGCGCAACTCGTGAAGCTGCCTGAAGGTGCTTACCTCGAATGGAGCGGCCAGTACGAGTACATGCTTCGTGCACAGGATCGGCTCAAGGTCGTCATCCCGGTGACGCTGCTAATTGTGATCATGTTGCTCTATTTCAGTACGCGTAACGTGACGAAGATCGCGATCGTGCTGCTGGCCGTACCATTCTCACTCATCGGTGCGTTCTGGTTGATTTACCTCCTGGGCTACAACATGAGCGTCGCCGTTTGGGTCGGCATCATTGCCCTCGCGGGGGTCGACGCCGAGACTGGCGTCGTCATGCTGCTCTATCTCGATCATGCGTACGAGAAACATGTGAAGGCAGGCCGGATGCGCTCGCTCGCGGATCTACAGGAAGCAGTGCAGGACGGCGCGGTCAGGCGGATCCGGCCGAAGATGATGACGGTCATGGCAATCCTCTTGGGCCTCTTGCCGATCATGTGGAGCCACGGCGCCGGCTCGGACGTGATGAAGCGAATCGCTGCGCCGATGGTGGGCGGTGTGATCACGTCATTCGCGTTGGAGCTGCTGATCTATCCCGTGATCTTCACGATTTGGAAATCAAGAGGCGAGATGAGGCCCACGCTGGCCCAGGCACTGCGTAACAGAGGGACGGCATGATCAACGCAGCCCTCGATCTTGGATTTGATTGTGCCATCAACGCCTGTGCCGCGCAACGAGCGATCTTTCACGTGCAGCGCGAGCTGGAATCCATGGCCGCGGACAAAAGCCGGCGGTTGTCCTGTGCGATCGAGGCACCGTCGACGGCGCCGTATACTGGCCGGGACCTGGCGAACTCTGGCCGGAAGTCGGCACCACGCTGGATGCAGAGCTACGGTGGCATGCGCTAGCGTCATTACCAATTCAATTGCTGTTGGGATGTCGCGAGCTCGATTCGTGCGCTAATAATTCGCGGGACAATCAGCGAACCGCAGAAGGCAGCTGTGATTCAAGGTCTTTGTTTGGGGAAATCTGGAGCGTCGTCGAGAAAGGGCGTGGTGCGGTATGGCCACAGTGCAGGAAGAGATCCTGAACACGTTCTACGCGAAGCTGACTAAATCGGAATCGATCGACGAACCAACGATCGATGCGCTTCGCAAGACGTTGACATCCACGAAGAAATTAAAGGCGGATGACCTCGTGGTCATCCTTGCGAACACTCCGACGAGTGGCAGGCCATTATTCAGATCGACTCGATCGACATCCGCGAGATGCGCGGAATCCGGACGCTCGAGATCTCGCCCGGCCGCAAGAGCTTTGTCATCTCGGGACCGAATGGCTCCGGTAAAAGCGGCGTCGTCGACGCGATCCAATTCGGTCTTACGGGAGATATCTCGCGCCTCTCGGGCAAGGGGACCGGCGGATTGACGGTGCAGCGTCACGGGCCGCATGTCGAGAAGCGCGATGATCCAGAAGCGGCGGAAGTGTCACTCCGGGTCTTCGTGCCTGAAACCAGCAAGACCGTCGTCCTCAAGCGCAGTGTGAAGACCGCGAAAACCTTCACGCTTACGCCAGAAGATGCGAAGGTCAGAGCTGTTCTCGAAGACGTCGCGCAGCATCCGGAACTGACGCTCTCGCGCCGCGAGATCATCAAATACATCCTCGTCGAGGCAGGCGAGCGTTCCAAGGAAATCCAGGCGCTGTTGAAGCTGGATGACGTGGGAAACATCCGCAGCGCTCTGCAGACAGCCAGGAACAAGCTGTCCTCCGCGCACACTACCGCTCAAAAGGATCTCGGCAACGCAGAGAACGCGTTGCGCCGTCATCTCGACATCAAGAATCTGTCGGACAAGGACATCCTCGCAGCCGTCAATCCGCAGCGCAGGGTTCTTGGTCTTGCGCAGATTCGGGAATTCACCACCGACACGATCTTGAATGCTGGCGTTCTGGAAGGCGGTGCGCAACCTGCCTTCCACAAGCAGTCGGCGCTTCGTGATGTGGGTGCGCTACGCGTTGCGCAAGTCGGCTTCGGTGGGCTTGGAAAACGAGAAGTCGCGGCGCTCTTGACGGATATCGCGACTCTCGAATCCGATCCTGAATTGCTTCAGGCCATCACGCGCCGCGCGTTTGTCGAGCGTGGGTTGTCGCTCGTCGATGGTCCGCTTTGTCCCCTCTGCGACACGGAATGGGACGACGTACAGCATCTCAAGGGGCACCTTCAGGCCAAGCTGGCAAAGTTCAAGGAAGCCGAAGCGCTCCAACAGCGGCTCCTGAAGAACGCTGCTGACATCGCCCATCACGCTCGCCAGCTGGTGGCGCTGATCGCGGCCGTGCAGGCTCTCGCAAAGGCTGAGGGGCCGCCGGATTTTGCCGCGGATCTCGCCACGTGGTCGGAACGACTGAGCTCGCTGGCGATGTCGTTGGGCACGATCGAAGAGGTCATTGCGCACAAGGCGGATTTCGAAGCGGACTGGATTCGGCCGCCAGCGGCGCTCGGCGAGAAAGTATCGGCGTTCGCGGAGGGTGTGAAGGCAAGGCCCGATCAAAGCGCCTCGGTGGCAGCGCAGACGTTCCTGATGCTCGCACAGGATCGGCTGAATTTGTTGTGCGCCGCACAACGCGCAGAAAGACACGCCTCAGACGCGTCAACGCGCGGACAGGTTGTTTACAAGGCTTACTGTGACGCGATGGAAGAACAGCTCGGCGCCCTGTATGCGGCGGTCGAGGGCGACTTCTCGACGTACTACCGCGCCATCAACTCGGATGATGAAGGTGCGTTCAAGGCGAAGCTCGAGCCCTCAGAGGGCAAGCTCGATCTCGAAGTCGCCTTTTACGACAAAGGCATGTTCCCGCCGGCGGCGTACCACAGCGAGGGACACCAAGACGGCATGGGTGTCTGTCTCTACCTCGCGCTGATGAAGCGGGTGCTTGGGAAACACTTTAGCTTTGCCGTCCTCGATGACGTCGTGATGTCTGTTGACCAAGGGCACCGCAAACAGTTCTGCGCGTTGCTGAAGACGCGTTTTCCCGATACGCAGTTCATCATCACAACGCACGACAAGGTGTGGGCGAAGCAGATGCAGACCGAGGGCCTCGTCGATTCGAAGGGCGGCATCGTGTTTCACAGCTGGACCGTCCAGACGGGCCCGATTTTCGAGGAGCTCGCCGACGTCTGGGGCCAGATTGATAAGGACCTAGCGAAGCATGACATTTCTGCGGCCGCGGCACGCCTGCGGCGGCATTTGGAGTACATCTCCGCAGAGCTTGCCGATAATCTTGGCGCCAAGCCCGTCTACCGCGGCGATTTCTCCTATGACCTCGGCGATCTGCTGCCCTTCGTGATCGGGCGGCAGGCGGAGCTGCTCAAGCTCGCCGCCAAGTCGGCGCAGGACTGGAAAAACGACGACGCCAAAGCGAAGGTCGACGCGCTCAAGACGACGCGCGCGGAGGTTATGCGCAAGTATGGCGGCGAGAGCTGGGTAGTGAACAGGGCCGTACACTACACGGAATGGGCGGATTTCTCGAAGGCGGAATTCAGGGCGGTCGTCGAGGCGTTCAAGACCCTGCTGCTGCAGTTCCGGTGTCCGAACGCAGGTTGCGACTCTTGGCTGTACGTGACCCCGCGGAAAGGCGATCCGGAAGCGCTCCGCTGCCGCTGTGCAGCGCTCAACCTCAATCTGACAGGGAAATGACCACACGGGCGGCGCGCGTACTTGACCCGGGGACCGTTCGAGAACCATCCTGAAACGGCATGTTGTCCGTACAGCGCGAACTCTCCGCGCTCAAATTCGTCGATGGCCTCTCCGCGCATCTGAAAGACGCCCGTGAGCCGCACAAGGCACTCCGGCATGCGCTCCGCGACACGCGCGACTTCTTCCGGGCTACGCAAGGCTGCATCGCCACGCTCCGCGCAGGCCGTTCGGAAGCCGACGTACTCTTCACGCTACCAAAGCAGACCGACTGGGATCTCGACGTCCTGACGCGCTACATCCGTCACATGCATCCGCCGGTTCAGCGCGACATGCTGATCGGATCGGTAAGGCGGCGCGGCGGCGCATGGGGCGCGATGGCGCTGGTAGGTCCTGGTCGGGATTTCGATCGAGAGGATCGACGTCTGATGACGCGGATCGCGGCCGTCCTGTCAGCCGCAGTTCACCGGATCGACCGCGATCGACTCGCTGGCGTGCGCGATCGGATCGACCGCAAGATCATGGAGCAGATCCATCCGAAGGATCTCTTCTACCAAATCTTCGACGGCATTCGATCGCTAACCCTTTACGATCATTCCTCGGCCCTCCTCATCCGTGAGGAAAACGAGCCGTCGTTGCGTGTAGTGGCGGAACAGATCGCGTGGACAAAGGCCAAGAGCGAGCGGATCGGACTGCGGATTCCCATCACAGATGACACCACAGCGCTGTTGCAGTCGGAACGGGTATACGGCTTCGATCGCCAGGGGGAAAGCTGGCGGGAATGGACGGATCAGCCGGCGGGCGCGCTTGCGGCGTTGCTCGACTACAACCACACCGATAACGTCGCGGAGGGCGAGAACGTTCGCGAAGCGTCGATGCTGTGTGCGCCGTTGGTCACACGGGACGGTCTCGTCGGCGTTCTGAAGATCGCGGCGCGTTACCCGGAGCAGCTCAAACCGTTCGACGCCGAGCTGGTCGAGCATTTTCGTTCTCAGGCGGCCATTGCCATCCAGAACCTGCATCGCACGGAGTCGCTCCGCGCCCGCGTCTTGACAGCGGAGCGCAAGCACGCGATGGCCGACCTCGCGCGCAGCGTCTCACACGATCTGAACAACGCGCTCGGGGCGATGCTGCCGCTGATCCAGCAGATGCAGGCGGACCTTCGCAGCGGCGCGCTCGCACCGAACGTGTTCGCGGAAGATCTCGAGCACGTACAGAAGTCTCTCCAGGTCTGCCGGCGGATCTTTGGAGGAATGCTGACGTTTTCGCGGAATGCGGCGCGCCGGAGCGGTTATGGACAGGTGCGGCGCGCCATCGAAACGGCGTCGGCTATCCTCAAGTACGGCATGAGCCGGAGCGCAATCGAGCTGCACGTGAACGTACCGGACGACATTCCGGAAGTCGCGTGCAGCCAGAGCGATCTCGAACAGGTGTTTCTCAACCTGCTCACCAACGCACGCGAGGCGACGCCGCGCGGCGGCCGGATCATGGTTACCGTGCGCTCTTCGGATCGCATTATCGAAATCTCGGTCGCCGATACCGGATGCGGGATTCCTGAGGAAAATCTGCCGCGGGTGCTCGAGCCGTTCTTCACGACCAAGCCGCACGGCAGCGGCCTCGGCCTCTCAATCTGCCGCTCGGTTCTCTGGGAAGTCGACGGCACGCTCACGATTCACAGCGAGCCCGGCAACGGCACCGACGTGCGCGTTCTCGTTCCACAGGCAGTGTCGCTCGAGTACCCGCAGGTGTCATGAAACCGGCACGCATTCTTGTCGTGGACGACGAGCCGGGGATGCTCCGCGCTGTCGAGCGCGTGCTGAGCGAGGACCACCACGTCATTGGCACCCGGTTCTCGTGCGAGGCGTTGTCGATAGCCAGCGAGTTTCATCCCGAGCTTGCGATCGTCGACATCCGGATGCCCGATCTCGACGGCTTCGAGCTGATGGCGCAGCTGAAAGCGCGCTTTCCGGCGCTCGACGTCATCCTGATGACGGGCAGCGTCGATGATCTCGACGAGAAATTCGTGCGGGCCATCCGCAGCGCTGCCTTCTACTTCATCCAGAAGCCGTTCGATCGCGAGGTGCTCAAGACACTCGTGGAACGGTGCGTCGAGTTACGCTGGCGCCGTGAGGACCATCGTCAAAACCTGATTCGGCTGGAAACCGAGATGGCCGAAGCGCGGGCCTTCCAGCAGAGCCTGTTGCCAGATCCCGAAACAATCGTGAATGGCGTGGCCGTCTGCTGCCGATACACGCCATGTTCGGCGCTCGGCGGGGACCTGTACGACTACGCTGCCACGACCGCGGGACGCACTGCCTTGCTGATCGCTGACGTGTCTGGTCACGGTGTATCGGCGGCGATGCTGACCGGCATAGTGAAGAGCGCATTCCATGCGTCGCACGTCGATGGGTTCGAGCCCTTTGCCGTCGTGCAGCGCGTCTCCATGGGACTCGCGGCCTTCAGTCCGGATCGATTCGTCACGCTGGTGGCCGCTCTGATCTCTCCAGACGAACGCCAGCTGCAATATGTGAACGCTGGTCATCCGCCGAGCATTCTGTGGGGAAGCACGCGCGAACCGCTGTGGCTCCATAGCACCGGACCGCTGGTCTCGCCGGTACTGACGAGGTCGACCTGGGAGGCGCCCGTCGTGCGCATGGACGAGGGCGATCACCTTCTGTTGTACACGGACGGCGTCTCGGAA
>DASPWV010000480.1:0-1807 GCA_035637635.1 Vicinamibacterales bacterium
AAACGGGTCACGCTCACCTACTCGACGCATTCCGAAGGCGGCCTCACGGAAAAGGACTTCGCCGGCGCCAGAATGGCGGACGAAGTGGCTCGCACACATGCCCAGGGCCGTTGATTCACTTCGTTTGCAATCGAACTGAGATCTGCGGCCGCCGTGAAGCTGAAAAAGTTCTACTCGTCGCGGGAGGTCGCCGCGCTCACCGGACTCAGCGCCCGGCAGCTTCACTGGTGGGACGCGAAACGTGTCATCAAGTCGACGGTCCCGACCCGCCGAACAGAAGCGGGCGGTTACACGGAACGGCGTTACACCTCGATCGAGCTGCTGGAGTTGATGGTGCTGGCGGATCTGCGCCGGCGCGGGTTTTCGATTGGACGAATCCGACAGCTCATCGACGTGCTGCGGACGCGATTCAAAGTCCGGCTGTTCGAGGCCATCGAAGGCGGCGGACCTATCACGCTCTATATCGACGGCGACCAGATCTTCGCGCGAACCGAGGCAGGAGACATTTACAACGTCCTGGACGATCCGCTCCAGCCGATGTTGATGCTCGGAGAAGACCTGAAGCTCCGGCAGCTCGTCGCGCGTGAAAGCAAACGTCCAAGAAAGCGGTCGATACGCAACATCTCGTAGAGGCGAGTGGTTTGGCGGAAGCCGTCAGCCGACAGCTTCGGCCGGATCACACGAATTCGAGATCATGATTTCGGGCGAATAGGGAAGATCTTTTCGAGGTCGTCAGCGGGCCGCGGAATCACGTGCACGCCAATCAACTCGCCGACGCGCCGTGCCGCCGACGCGCCAGCGTCGGTCGCCGCCTTGACCGAGCCGACATCGCCGCGGACGATTGCAGTGACCAGGCCTGCATCGACCTTCTGCCAGCCGACGAAGACGACATTCGCGGTTTTCACCATCGCGTCCGCCGCCTCGATCATGCCGACGAGACCACGGGTTTCGACCAGCCCGAGCGCCTCTCCCACCTCGCGCGGTTCGTTTGCGTCTGCCACGTCGGCACCTTTCTTGGCCATTTACGTCACCGTTCTTCGAGTTGTACAGCTTGCAGCGCGGGCCTTCACGCACGCGCGAGCAGTTCATTGAATCTTCCCTCGCGCAGCCACAGGCAACGATTCCACCGAATCACCATCAACCAACCACACCTCGTCGACCAGATTCGTGACCACGCATGCGTGATTGGGAAGCACACGAACGAGGTCGCCCGGTTCGAGTGGTGTGGAACCAGATGTTACTCGGACCGTGGCATGTTCCTCCGAGAGCCGCTCGATGATCAAGTCGTCGTCCGGCAGCGCGCCCTGTCGAACGGTGAGCTCGCGAAAAACCAGCCCGTGGCCGGGCATGGGCGCGAAGCCGCGTGCGCCGTCCGAACTGAGCGTCTTGCTCCCGCAGTCGAGAATCACGCGATTGGCGGATGGCTTGGAGACGACGCGCGCGAGCACCGTCATGGCGCAATCATCCAATGTGGCCGCGCGAAGGCCAACCTGCGTGCGATCGAAGAACACGTAATTGCCTGCTCGATATTCAGTGAGTCCCTCCTGTTCGAGCGAGTAGCGCGCCGTCGGCGTCGCGCCGGCGCTGATCTCCTCGATTGAGACTCCGCACGCGCGTGCGGCCGCGGCAATCGCCCGCAGCATCCGCGCTTCTTCTGCCGCGATGCATCGCGCATGTTCTTCAGACGACGCGTGATAGCCGTGGCCTGCATGTGAGAGCAAGCCGCGGAGGCGTAATCCGGGCAGCGACGCGACATGCCGCACGAAGTCGGCAGCACCGGGCAGCGCAGGGTCGATTCCGCAACGAT
>DASPWV010000481.1:0-3855 GCA_035637635.1 Vicinamibacterales bacterium
CGTCGGCGGCCGACCGTATTACGCCTGCCGCTCCGCCTCCTTTGCCCCGCGAGCGTATGTCGCCGGATGCCCCCGATCCGCATCCGGCACTCGAGGCACTGCATCCCACAGCGTCCGCGCCGCCGCCGCCCGTGCTCACCGAAGGCGATCTGGGCGAGTTGCACGCGCGGCGGTTGACAATTCCCGTGCAGGGCATTCAGCCATCGCAGATCGCCTCGAATTTCAACGACGACCGGGGCACCGGCCGAAAACACGAGGCGCTGGACATCATGGCGGCACGCGGAACGCCGGTGCTTGCCGCAGAAGACGGTCGCATCGTGAAGCTGTTCACGAGCGCGCGAGGCGGCTTGACGATTTACCAGTTCGATCCGTCAGAGCGGTTTTGTTACTACTACGCGCACCTGGATCGCTACGCTCCCGATCTCAAGGAAGGGCAAAGCGTGACGCGCGGCCAAACCATCGGCTTTGTCGGGACCACGGGCAATGCTCCGCCGAATTCGCCGCATCTGCACTTCGCGATCAACAAGTTGGACGCGAGCAAAAAATGGTGGGAAGGCGTAGCGCTCGATCCCGCCCTGGTGCTGAAGTGATGGGCGGCCCCGTCGAACACGCCTGTGCCGGCCCGTTCAGCTTGCACCATGGCGTCGTTTACTGGCATTCTGAGGGAAGGTCGAATTTCGACAAATAGGTGTGGTGACTCTCTCGAATTCCTCGAAGTCGTTCGTCACGACGCAGCCCGAATGGACTCTCAACGGCGCGTTGCTGACGCATGGCGAAGAAGCTGTCGCACGTGTGGCGCAGGGGCCGTTTCTCTGGATTGAAGGTGCGTGGGAGGCTGACGTCTCAATCCTGCCCGTCGAAGTCCCGGAAGGCATGGAGTCGATTCGTCTGAACGTGCGTGTTACGCCTGACACCCTGAGGCGGTGGCGTGATGTCGGAATCAATCCGTTCATCGAGGCGCGCGCGCAGTTGAAGATCCACTGGCAATCGGCCAAAGCCGGCCGGGTTGACACACTTACCCTCCTTTAGACGACCCGTGGCAAGACTGCCACGGGCTTTCGCGAGCGCGATATGATGTCGCCGGGCTCATGCGCGCCTGCTTCCCTTTTGTAGTCTCGATTGCTCTTTGTTCCGTCGTTGCTCAGGCCCAGACGGCCGAATCGCCGACGACACGCGAAGAGGCTCTTCGGAAACAGCGGGAGGCCAAAGCTGCCGCTCTTCGTCCGAATAAGCCCGACAAGGTTCAACAGGCGTTGACCGCCATCGAGGAGCGTGGCCTCTTCCTGACGGCACGTGACGGATTTCACCCGAAGATCGGCAATCTCACGACGGGCAGCGGCTTCGCGCTGGGTGTCGGATACCGCAACCGCGCCATTTTCAACCGCTACGGAGCGCTCGACACATTCGGCGCCGTGAGTCTTCGCAAATACTGGGCGCTCGAAGCGCGAACCATTTTTCCCGACCTCGCGCGCGGCCGTATCAGCGCCGAAACGGTTGCCAGCCTTCGGGAATATCCCTCGGAGCATTTCTACGGTCTCGGTCGTGATGCTCGCCGCGAAGACAACAGCAGTTTTCTCCTGCGTACGGCACGCGTCGGCGGTCGCGCCGCCGTCCGGATCTTCCCGCTGCTCAGTGTCGGCGGCGGCGTCGATTATCTGCAGCCACGGGTTGGCATTGGTCGCGCGAGCGGAATTCCCACCACGCAGCAGTTATTCGGCGCTTCGAATCTCACCGGGTTGTTTCAGCGCGCCGATTTCCTGCGGTCATCGATCTTCGCCGAGTTCGATTATCGCCAGCCAAAGAACGCGCGCCAGGGCGGGTATTACCGCGTCGAGCGCAGTCACTACGACGATCGCTCGACAGGCACGTTGACGTTCAATCGCACCGATGTCGACCTGCGTCAGTACATCGGCTTTCTGTCGGGACGACGTGTCATCGCGCTCCGTGGCGTGGTGTCGACCACCGACTCTGCGGGTTGCGGGACGACCTGTCAGGAAGTCGGCCGTGGCGTGCCCTTTTATTTCATGCCCTACCTCGGCGGCAAAGATTCGCTCAGAGGATTCCGAAATTATCGTTTCCGCGGCCCGCATTCGCTGCTGCTGCAAGGCGAATATCGATGGGAGATTTGGTCGGGTCTCGAGGGCGCGCTGTTCTACGACACCGGCAAAGTGGCGCTGGATCGAGACGATCTGAATCTCAAACAGCTCGATCGCGCCTATGGCTTCGGGTTTCACTTCAACACGGACAACGCTGTCATCATGCGCTTCGACGCTGCATTTGGAAGCCGCGATGGCAAGCGGCTGCACATGATCATGGGTGGTGTGTTTTGAGCAGGCGGCTCGTTCTCTGCGCCGTGTCCGTGCTGGCGCTTGCCGCCGGCGGCGCCGTGGCCTTCACTGCGGGTCCTCGGTTCTATCCGGACGATCCGATCTGGGTCGAGGATGACAAGGCGTTCGATGCGTCGACGGCGCTGCCGTTGGAGGATACCAACGGCTACGACTTTCTGGTGAACACGGTCATGCACCCGGGAGACTCGCAGCCGTCGCGTGCGCTCAACGTCAACACGCTGGACGAGGTGCCTGACTCGAGCTGGTTCATCAATCGCATCGGCCGGCATGAGATGTCGACGGCGGAGATCGTGCGCGGTCCCGATCGTTTCGATCGGATCGATCTCACGGGCTGGAACGTGTCAGCGGGAAAAAGCAGCGGGGCGCAGCCCGGCTTTCGCATGACCGATCGTGAAGGCCACACGTGGCAGATCGAGGTGGATCCTCCATCGAACCCGGAGCTCGCAAGCGGCGCGGAGATCATCGGCACGGCGTTCTACCACGCGTTTGGGTACTACACGGTTGATGTGTATCTCGCGGATCTCGATGCCGATAGGCTCGTCATCGCCGATACCGCGACGATTAGAGATCCGCTCAATGGAAGGCGGCGCAGATTCACGCGCCGCGATCTCGACGACGTGCTCCGGCGTTCGGCGCGGCGTGCGGATGGCCGGTACCGCGTGCTGGCGAGCCGCTTTGCCGACGGCAAACCCCTCGGCAATTTCCGGTACTACGGCACCAGACCCGACGATCCGAACGACATCGTCCCGCACGAACACCGCCGCGAGCTGCGCGGTGCGCGGGTTTTCGGCGCGTGGCTGAATCACGACGACTCGCGCGGCATCAACAGCCTCGATTTTGTCGAGACGACGAACGGGCGATCCTGGGTGAAGCACTACATGTTCGACTTCGGCTCCATTCTCGGCAGCGGCACGATCTACGCGCAGCGCCACCGCGCCGGCAACGAGTACATCTTCGAGAACAAGCCAGGTTGGCTCACCCTGGCGACGCTGGGCTTATATATCCGGCCCTGGATGCTGATCGACTATCCCGACGTACCGCCTGCGGTGGGTCGACTGGAAGCCGACGCGTTCGATCCGGAAGCGTGGAAGCCCGAATACCCGAATCCTGCGTTCAGACTCATGCGCCCGGACGACGCCTTCTGGGCGGCCCGGATCGTGGCGCGCTTCAAAGACGCGGACATTCGAGCGATTGTGGAAAAAGCTCGGTACACAGATCCGAAGTCGACCGATTATCTGACTCGCACGATCATCGCGCGGCGCGACAAAGTGCTGCGCGTGTGGCTGAACGAGGTGAATCCGGTCGTCGACCCAACCCTCACGGCTGGCGGGGCGCTGTCGTTTGCGAATGCCGCGGTTGACGCAGGAGCGGCCACTCCCGCGGAGAGTTATTCACTGCAGTGGTTTAGTTTCGATAACGCCACAAACACCAGGACAAACGTGGGCGACATGGTGGCGGGCAACGGCCTTGCGGCGCAGGCGCCCGCCGCTTTGCTGCAGGGGCACGA
>DASPWV010000482.1:0-4876 GCA_035637635.1 Vicinamibacterales bacterium
CAGCACGTCGTCATTCGGCGTCCTCTGATTGAGCCGCGACAAGTAAGGGTCGACCAGAAGCGTGGTCCGTCCGTCGGTGATTTCCCAGCCGGCGGTGCCGAGATACTTCAGCTGGACCTTCGCCGGGATCAGGCTTTGAGCCGAGGCGAGCGTCACGACAAAGACGATGGACCGAAGGGCGCGAGTCATGGAACGAGTTTACGATTCCTCCCGTCATTGACCGCGCTTACGCAAATTTTGGCGGTGCTCTTGCGCCTCAGCGCTTCGATGCTTATGAATCCGCACGATGGCTGTCAGGATGAATCCGGACAACAACACACCAAACGTCATCGGCGCATCTAGCCGCGAATCGGGCTGTATCGGAGCGGAATCGGCTTTTCCACAAGACCGGGCCGCAGCGTACCGGGCGATTTTCGAGAACAGCATCGACGCCGTGCTGCTGACCACCCCGGATGGTCGCGTCGCGATGGCGAATAGCGCCGCCGTGGGGATGTTCGGCTATTCGGAAGCGGAGCTCCGTCGGTTGGGCCGCGCTGCGGTGGTGGATGCCGATGACCCGCGACTCGAGACGGCCCTCCAGGAGCGCCGCAGGCGCGGCCGGTTCCGCGGGGAGCTTACCGTCAAGAGAAAGGACGGGACGCGGCTGCTCGTGGAAGTGTCCTCCGCGGTGTTTCGCGACGAGCAGGGTGCTGAGTGGACCAGCACGTTCATTCGCGACATCACGGAACGAAAACGGCGCACCGGCGAACGGGCTCTCCGTCAAGCAATTGAGGATCGCCAGCGCGTGCTGGGTATCGTTGCGCACGATTTGCGTAATCCCTTGCAGGTAATTTTGTTCCAGCTCGAGCTCCTGGTACGGCTCAATGAACGTCGAACCGATTACCGCAACGCTATGCAGGCCATTCGGAGCCAGGCGAAGCGCATGGATCGGCTCATTCAGGATCTGCTCGACGCGACGCGAATTGAGTCGGGCACGTTCCGGCTGGAGTACTCACATGTGAACGCGCAGGAGCTCGTCGAAGAAGTTCTGTTTACTCACCGGGAAGAGGCCTGCAAGTCGTCGCTGGACCTCACGGCTGATGTGCAGGGCCGTCTGCCCGATATCAGCGCCGATCGCGGCCGGTTGGTCCAGGTCTTCGACAACCTCGTTGCGAACGCGGTCAAGTTCACCCCCCGCGACGGCAGCATCACCGTCGGCGCCCGCGCGGGGGACGACGAGGTGATTTTTTTTGTTGCGGACACAGGTATTGGAATGGACAAGGAGTCATTGACGCGCGTGTTCGACCGGCTCTGGCAGGCGGACACCGATCGCCGCGGCCTCGGCCTGGGATTGTCGATTGCGAAGTCGATTGTCGACTCCCATGGCGGACGCATCTGGGTGGAGAGTGCCGTCGCCCGCGGGTCGACCTTCTTCTTCGCGCTTCCAGCGGCGTTAGCGGCATTGTGACCGTGCTTGGCGTTGCGCTTCAGGCATCGTTGGACTGAGTTCCGCCGTTTCCAATCCGTCGAAGAAGTCGCGCAGTGGCCAGTTCCGAGCCGCAACGCGCGTCCCTCCCATCAGAAAGACTTCGCGCTCGAATACCGGCCGAAAGGCGTCCAGCATCTGTGCGACTCCCACTGGAGGGTCGCGAAGCAATTCCTCTGTTACACCGAATGCTGAACGGTGCGCGGCCAGCGCGGAGAGCTTCCGCTCCATGTAAGCCGTCGCATCAAATGACACCGCGATCATTTCCGTCGCCGTCGCAAAAACATCAGGGTCGAGACCGTCGAGGATGCCCCGGCCGCGACTTTTTTCGGCAAACGTAAGAAACACATCGCGAAGCATGGCGCCGTAGAAGAGCCGTTGCGGCGCGTCGGCTCCCATCACGCCGCTCGTGAAGAACGCGGCAGTGGTCGCGCGGTGCACGGCCACGTGGTCAGGGTGATAGTAGCCACCGTGAGGCTCGAAGGTGAGGATCACGTGCGGCTTCACATCCTCGATGATTCGACGCAGCGCGGCTTCGACCTCGAGCATGTCGACGTTCGCAAGCGCCCGCGGATCGTCGTGCCGCTGACGCTCCTTGCGGGCCGAGTCGTGAAAGCCGAGAAACAGCGGCGGCTCGATTCCGAGACGAGAGCATGAGAGGCGAAGCTCTTCGGTGCGCACACTGGCCAAATCGCTGACGGTTCCGAGCGACGGGTGTGCTTTGCCAGCCTCGCCAGCGGTCGCACACGCGAGTGTGACTCGAGCACCGCGGTCGCTCGAGTTCGCGAGAATTCCGCTATGAAAGACCTCGTCGTCGGGGTGCGCATAGACCACGAGCAGAGACGCGCGGCGGTTCGGGATCATGATGTCGCCTCTATCGGCGTCTCGAGCTGGACAGCACCACAGGACAGAGAATTCTCGATTGGATCAGGTTGGTCGCGTTCACCGGTCGTCGATAGCACATCGAGTTCCAGCACGGACCAGTACAAGCTGTAACTCTCCACTGCCATCGCCGCCCGCGAGAGGAACGGGGCCAGAAGCAACGTCGGCAGCCACCGGTTCTCCATGGGATACCTCATGATCAAGACATACCGGAAGTTCCTGGAGAGCGTTCCTGATTCGTGGCCGTCACGATGCGCCGCAGAACGTTGGCGCGTTTTGGCGCACTTCCAACGTGCTGCGACGGACGTCGGGTGTGGTTGTGACTCCATTCCGCAACCTGTTATCCTCCGGCCGCGTCGGATCCAAAGAAGGTATGGTCGGTCAGCACATCGGACATTACCGGGTCGTTCACAAGATTGGCGAAGGCGGGATGGGGCACGTCTACCTCGCCGAAGACGTCAGGCTCGATCGCAAGGTCGCGCTGAAGGTGTTGGCGCAGCCCAGCCCCAATCCGGACCAGGTCGCCCGCTTCGAGCGTGAAGCGAAGGCCGCCGCGGCGCTTGACCATCCGAACATCCTCGCCATCCATGAGTTCGGCCACGACGGCTCCATCCCGTACGTCGTGATGGAGTTGCTGGAGGGACGAAACCTCCGGCAGCGCCTGCAGGACGGGCCGCTGCCCGTCCGCACGGCGATCGATTACGCGCTCGACATCGCCCGAGGTCTCCTAGCCGCACACGAAAAGGGAATCTGGCACCGCGATCTGAAGCCCGAGAACATCTTCATCACTCGCGACGGGCGAGTGAAGATTCTCGACTTCGGCCTCGCGAACATCCGGGGATCGAGCGACGCACTCTCAGCGTCCGCCGATCCCGGTGCGACGCGCGAGCCGTTGACCAGACCTGGTCTCGTCCTGGGAACGGTCGGCTATATGGCGCCGGAGCAGGTTCGTGGTGAACCGGTCGACGGTCGGGCCGACATTTTTGCTTTCGGCGCGGTGCTGTTCGAGATGCTCACCGCGAGGCGCGCATTCGACGAGCCAACGGCCGTCGAGACGCTCCATAGCATTCTCAAGACAGCGCCGCCGCTGCGCCTGCTGAACGAGGCCGGCGTGCCGGCGGCCGTCGTGCAGATCGTCGGCCGGTGTCTCGACAAAGAGCGCAACGAACGGTACCGGTCGGCGGGCGAGGTTGCTTCGGCGCTGCAGACGACGCAGTCGGCAATCGGCCTCGACCCGCCGGCTTCAGGATCGCTTGCGCAAAAGCGGCTCGACTCGTGGAAGGAGATTGCCGCCTATCTGCGGCGCGGGGTTCGTACCGTGCAGCGATGGGAGCGCGAGGAACAGCTGCCGGTTCACCGGCTGGAGCACGCGAAGCGAGGCAGCGTCTACGCCGATCGAAACGAGCTCGACCGGTGGTGGGAGAGTCGACGCCGAGCGCTCGCCGAAACTCCGCCGGCACCCGAGGTTCGGCGGGAGACGCCAACGCCGAGCGTCCGCAGCGCCGGGGCAACGCCGTTGCCGCGAGTCGAGCGGGTGACGAACACCTCCTCGCTGATCTTGTCGCCCGCGCTGTCTTCCGACGCGCGCATGCTGCTCTACATCTCGAACGGCGGTCAGGAGGCTGCAGCGCCGCAGGTCTGGCTGCAGCAGATTGGAGGCGCGGCCATGCGTCTGACATCGGGTCTGCGCGACTGTGCCGATCCGACGTTTTCGGCCGATGACACCAAAGTGCTGTTTACGGCGAAGGGCGATGCGAGCTTGAACATCTACGCTGTGCCGACCTTTGGCGGCGAGCCGCGGCTGTTGAAGCGGAATGCGAGAAGCGCCCGCATGTCACCGGATGGCAAGTGGCTTTCGTACGTGTCGCTCGAATCGCCGCGCGGTGTGCGAATCGAAACACGCGACGGCGAAGACCAGCAGACTCTCGCGCCGGACCTGAGGGTTGTGTCATTCGCCGTCTGGTCGCCTGATAGCACGTCGCTCCTCGTACATGCGCATCCGGATCCGCGTTTCGAGCCGGACTATTGGATCGTTCCCATCGATGGTCGCCCTCCGTTCAACACGGGCATCGTGGAGAAATTCCGGTCGCAGGCATCCGTTCTCGATTTCCCGCCTGTGTGGGTTGCTGGTTCCATCATTTTTGTGCGAGCCGGCCGCGAGGGTGTGATGTTGTGGCGCCAGCGGCTCGCTCCGGACACGCTGCGGATCGTCGACGAAGCGGAACCCTTGACGCGCGGCACCGAGTGGGCCGCGTTCCCCGCGGCTGCCGCCGGCCGTCTCGCATTCGTCAACGCGTCTCCGGACATCAATCTATGGTCTCTCGGCCTTGATGAATCCACCGGCGCAACGCACGGCGCACCGCGCCGCATGACAAGAGGTCCCGGTGTCCTGGGTCACTTGTGTCTCGCCGCCAATGGCAGAATGCTCACGTACTTCTGCACGCGGACCGGAATGCCGGCTCTGTTCCTGAAGGATCTCGAGAACGGATCCGAAACGGGCGTGGAAGCCGGACCTGCATCTCTTCCAAA
>DASPWV010000483.1:0-3306 GCA_035637635.1 Vicinamibacterales bacterium
GAGAACGGCTTCGTCAGATAGTCGTCAGCGCCGACATACAGTCCGCCGACGATATCGGACGTTTTGTCCCGCGCGGTCAACAACAGAATCGGCGTGGTGTTCCGCTGCTGCCGAAGTCGCCGCACGATCTCGAGGCCGTTCATTTTCGGCAGCATCACATCGAGCACCAGCACGTCGAAATGATCGCCCTCGGCGATCGCAAGGCCGTCAGCGCCGTCGACCGCCACGACGGTCTGCTTCACCTCGGACGAGCCTATTTCGAGCAGATATCGCGACGGTTGACGCTCCGCGTGGCCGCCGACTTGTGGTGGATCGCGTACCTCACGATCCGCGATGGCTCGCTCCTGGCATCAGTGCTCCTCGGTTTCTTAACGCTCAATCTCGATCTGATGGCCGACATCAAGATCGGCCTGCCATTCGTGCCGCTTGCCACGCCAACGCTGGCAGCGGCGCTCGTGGTGAAGACGTTCTACACGATGGGAGATGACCGCTCGCCCGATCGCGCGGCCATGTCGCTGGTGCTGATCGGTGCCCTCTTGAACATGCTTGGCTACGTGCTCGTCATGGAAGCACCAGGCGATGAGTACGCAGTATCGCATTCGCTCTTCTGGCAAACGCTCGTGGGATGGCGGTCGAACACGAACCGTCCGCTCGCCGTGGTCAGCTTCTCGATCGCGATCGCGGCGCTCGCGGCGCTTGCCGTGTGGGTTTGCGTCCTCTCGCTCCGCCAATCGCACTCGTCACCCGAGGACCAGTCAAATGTGGCGGCTTGAACTCAACGCCCGGCAATATCTTTGCTGCGGCATCTGTATCGACGTGTGCCCGCGCGCAGCGCTTCGTGCGCGCACGACAACGAAGCGCGAGCTCGATGGTCATCGCAATCCGCAGCACATCTTCCCGTTTCTCGCCACGCCCGACTGCAACGGCTGTCAACGATGCGTCCGCGAATGCCCCGCAGTAGCGTTGCGCGTTTCCGATTCTTACCGTCAACGTGTCATATCGCTTCGAGGAGTCATAAGGCCATGAGACATCCATGGAGTTACAGCCGCATCACCACGGCTCTGCTCTTCGCTGCCGCAGCGCTGCTGCTGCAGGCGAGCAACGCCGGCGCGATGCCCATGTTCGCACGCAAACTCGGCGTGCCGTGCGCCACCTGCCACACGACCATTCCGCGCCTCAACGAGACCGGCTATCGCTTCCGCGCCGCGGGCTTTCGTCTGCCCGAGGAGATCGGCAAAGAAGAAACCAAGCCGTTCGAGCTGGGCGACTATTTCTCCGGCCGGATTCAGGCGCGCTACGATGCGAGCCGGGCGAAGATCGGACCGGTGTCGAGCCATCGCTCGAGCATCCAATTCCACGAGCTGACCGCATATCCGGCGACCGGCTCGTGGGGCAAGTACTTCTCATCGCTCGTGGAGCTGTCGTTCGCGCCCGAGGAGCCTGCGGAGGTCGAAAACGGCTACGTTCGGGCCGATCAAGGCAACCCGACGACGTTTTACTCCGGACGGTTCGGAATCTTCCATCCGTTTGAAGGGTTTGGCGCATCGGACCGACCGCTCGCCCTCAGCCGGCCGTACTTTCAAACGAACGCGGCGAATTTCAACCAAACCACATTCTTCACGCCCTGGGGCTTCGATCAGGCGGGTGTCGAGGGCGGCATCGATTACAAGCGCACGTCCGTGCGCGCCACCGTGTTCAGCGGCCTGACGCTGCGCGAGGAGGAGGGCGCGATCAAGGCGTTTCCCGCGCAAGGCGGTCCGCTGCGCAAACCTGGCGGTCTGCCATCGTCCGACACCGTTGATTTCCAGGTGTTCGCCAATCAGATCCTGAACGCCGATGGCGGCGGCGTGTCGGCCTACTACTACCATGGCAGACTCGACCTTCCTGTCGCCGGTGCCGAGGACTTGTTTCAAAACTCATTCGACCGAGTCGCGCTGTATGGCTCGTATCCCGTGCTGCCGAAGCTGCATCTGCTCGCGGCCATTCAGCAGGGGCGGGATCACCTTGTCCAGGGCGGCACGTTGACGAGCCGCGGCTACTTCGTCGAAGCGGACTCTCCGCTGCATGAGTACGCCACTGCGGGCGTCCGCTACGACTGGTTCGATCCGTCGCGCAACAAAGCCGACAATCAGCTGCGCGGCGTGTTCGCGTTCCTGAATGTGCCGCTGCAGAACGGGCTGCAGTTCATTGCGGAATATCAAAACAAGAAGACGTTCCGCGGCGCGCAGCCCGACCGAACGGACAACGTTTTCCAGATTCGACTCATCTTCATCCAGTGACGTGTTGAGGACAACGCAGAAGAATCGCCGCTTCATGCTCAAGAAGCACTTGTTGCCTCGCTTTGGCGACAGGCCGCTGGTGGAGGTCACGCGACAGGAGATCCAGGTGTATGTCGCCCATCTCATTCAGTAAGGCGATTTCGCCGAACAACGTCTTGAGGCGGGCGATCTTCCCTGCGTGTGACGCGCTCGGACTGACGCGTGCAACCTGGCTGACATCCGGCGCACCTATTCTTCGTGGTCACACGAGAAGGGCGCGCCGGACAACGTGCTTAACCGATTGTGTGATTGGTGCGCCCAGCACGACTCGAACGTGCGACCTCCTGGTTCGTAGATGGATCTCCCCCGCGCGCGAGACTCGCAAGAATCCTTAGGGAAAGTGCACGATCGCGGCCGTTTCGGCGCCCGTCGCGCAATGTTCATGGTGTTCAAAAACATTCGAAAACTTCATCGGTGTTCGCGGGAGTAGTTACGGGCGCGCTGCTCGCATTGAAGTACCGAGGACGTAGCGCGACGGCAACAGGTCTATAACCTTGGCGGAGACACGATCCCGCATTGCGCGGAATTGGTTCTTCAAATGAAGTGGACGCGCCTCACGAACCGCACGTCCTCGCCATTTTGGTGCTCTGATAGCCCAGTGACGCTCTACAATCCAATCGATGCGGGGCCGCGTGGCAATCTCGGACTCGCATGCAAGGGCATACAACTGTTCCTGCCTCTGTCGCCCTATCTAGCGCTGGCAGCTTGCGATCCCATCACCTACGCGAGTTTGCCAAGCGAAGGCAACGTTGTTGTGGACAATGTCGCTTTCCAAAATAGCCTGCAGGTCGCGTCTTCGACTCGCCATCTCTTTTCGGCGACCAGAGACTTCACACTCGCGGAGCACATACTCGCCAACGATCCCGAGTTGACTGACCCAAGGCGACTCAGAATGCACGCCGGCTAGTCGCGAATATCGAAATCCGCTCACGTCGCGCAGGCTTACCCCCGTTGCAATCTGGTCGACACTCGGCTGGGTGCCCGTTCG
>DASPWV010000484.1:0-1943 GCA_035637635.1 Vicinamibacterales bacterium
GGTGAAAGCGGTGGCCATCGGCGAAGGCGTCGCCGCTGTCCGGCGCGTCGGTTCAGAGGTCCACGATCCGATCTACTTCGATGACCGGCGTGGCTATCACCGCACGACCAATCGCGCAGGAGGACTCGAAGGGGGAGTGACGAATGGGCAGGACGTCGTCGTCCGCGCGTTCATGAAGCCGATTTCGACGCTGCGCCGCGGACTCCCTTCCGTCGACATCGAAACGCGCAAGGAGCACCGGTCGCAGTGGGAGCGCAGTGACGTGACCGCGGTGTCGGCATGTGGCGTGGTATGCGAGGCGATGCTCGGCGTCGCTCTCGCCGACGCGATGCGGGAGAAGTTCGGTGGCGACTCTCTTGCCGAGATGCGGCGAAATTACGATGCGTATCTGGAACAACTCGAGCATTTCTGAAATGAGGCCGCCTGCGCACACATGAATCCGACGTTGGTTCGCGGTCCTCAGGGCCGGCTGAACGAATTCAATCGCCTGCTGGACGAATTCCTCGCCGGCGTGCGCTAGTAGACGCCCGGGATCAATCGCTTCGTCCGCGCGGCGTAGGTGCGGTAGCGGTCGCCGAAGTGATTCGTCAGCGCCGTTTCTTCGACTCGTATGCGGTACACGAATCCGATCCACGCCGCGGCAAGAATGAATCCGAGGCTCAACCAGCTACCAAAGGCGAAGCCGAGACCAATAAAAGAGAGAAGGACGCCGGTATACGACAGATGTCGAATGACACCGTAAATGCCTCGGTCGACCAGCTCGTGTGATTGCTGAATGGTGACCTGAACGGTGAAGAAGCGACGCAACGTGCTGATCGCCACCGCACGGATTGCCATTCCGATGAGGATGAGGGCGATTCCAAACCAGAACATCGCATTGCGCTGCGGCATGCGTGCGAACGGAAACTGACGCACGAATCCAGCAGCGAACGTCGCCGCGCCGACCAGCGCCCAGAGAACAGCGTGCGAGCCGCGGTCGTGTGCCGAAGGGCCGGCCGAGCGGCGGGTGATGATTGTGAGCGCAAGTTCGAGCGCCACCCACGCGGACGAGACGAGCGCCAGAACCGCGTTATGGTTCATGATTCGGATTATACGGACGGACAAGAACATAGTTCGCGAGCTCCGAAGTCGACACTTGACAGAGCGCTCGCGCAGACCTAAATTGATTGAACATTTGATCAATTAAATGGCACCTCGACAGTACTCGCTCAAAAGTCGCGCGGCAGCGGCGCAGGAGACCCGGCAACGGATCGTCCAGGCTACGTTGCAACTGCATACTGAGAAAGGCGTGGTGGCCACGTCGCACAAGGATATTGCCGCGCGCGCGGACGTCAGCGTCGGCACCGTCTATCACCATTTCCCGACGCGGGACGCCGTCGTCAGCGCGTGCGGCGCCCACGTTCTCGAGCTCTTTCCGCCACGGCCGGTCGAGGCGATTGACGCCCGCGCGCCCCGCCGGCGGCGCATCGCTTCCCTCGCCCGAGAGCTGGTCGCTCTCTACGTGCGCATGCCCTGGTGGGAAAAACTGCGCGCCGAGCGTCAGGAAGTTCCGGCGCTCGATGTGGGAATGGCCATGCGCGAAGAAGCAACCCGCAAGCTCATTCGTGCGGCGCTCGGCCGATTGACAAACGCGAAAAGAACCGCGGTCGTCGAAGCCGTCGCCGATCCGGCTGTCATCAATCATCTTCTGGAATCTGGAATGTCGCAGAACGAGGCTGCATCCACGCTCGCTTCGATTCTCAATGCCTGGCTCGAAGGAGGCCGCTCATGATCACCAATGCGCAAACAGGAACGAACGTCGCCGAAATCGCCGAAGGGGTTTACCGCATCAACACGCCCGTCGCCGAGATTCCCGGCGGTTTCTCGTTCAATCAATACCTCATCGTTGACGACGAGCCGCTCCTCTTCCATACAGGGCTGCGAAAGCTGTTTCCTCTGGTCCA
>DASPWV010000485.1:0-6093 GCA_035637635.1 Vicinamibacterales bacterium
CTTCCACGACGCCCGGCACGCCGGCCAGGTAGTCGCGGACACGTTCGGCCTCGATACTCTCCGGCACGGCATGCAATGCCAGGCGCACGGCATCGCGGAGCAGACCCCAGGTGCTAGCCACGATGACGAGGCTGATCACCAGACTGGTCACGGGATCGAGCCACAGCCATCCGGTGTACACGATGCCGATTCCGGCGAGCACGACACCGAGCGAGACGATGGCGTCCGCAGCCATGTGCAGAAACGCGCCCCGGATGTTGAGGTCGCCCTTGCGTCCGGACATGAACAGCAGCGCCGTTGCGGTGTTGACGGCAATGCCCAACGCCGCCACGACGATCACCGTGGTGCCCTCCACCGGTTCCGGGTGCGCGAAGCGTTGGATGGCCTCCCATGCAATCCCGCCGGTCGCGAGCAGAAGAAATGCGCCGTTGGCGAGAGCCGCAAGAATCGATGAGCCGCGCAGGCCATACGTAAAACGTCGACTCGGTCGCTGCTTGGCCAGGATGATGGCGCCCCAGGCGAGCAACAGCCCGAGCACGTCGCTGAAGTTGTGGGCGGCATCGGCTAGAAGTGCCACTGAGTTCGCCACGACTCCATAAACCGCCTGTGCAATGACCAGTGTGACGTTGAGCGTCACGCCAACGGCAAAGGCACGCCCGTAATCGGCGGGGCCATGGTGATGGCCATGCTGATGTCCGTCGTGAACGTGATCATGGCCGCCGCCCGCATCCGCTGGCCCGTGCGAATGATGTTTCAGCACCGCACGTTCTGCCTCCCGTGCAGTCAAGGGCAGGTGCTCGTCACCTTCCGGGCGGGTAATGACAACGGACACGTTTGCATCCGCGGGCAAGCGCGCGGCCGTCAACCGCATCCGCTCACCGTCCGGCGTCTCGGCGATGTCGACGACACCTTCGATGAGGGCGCCCTTGATCGGGACTGGCGCGGGCGCGTGGCGATGACTGACGTGTGTCCGCACGCTGGGAGCAGGGGCACTCTCCACGGCGCGCACCCGGACACGCGCGGATGCCAGGGCAGGGACGTGATCGGCCACCGCGGCTTCCACCTGGGCGGCGATCGCGTCGGCCTCCTGTACCGTCGTGCCGTTCGCCACTGCGACATCCATCTCCGTCGTCAGGCGGTGCCCTAACCAGCGCGCCCGGACGTTGCGGACGTCCTTGACCGCGCCGACATGCGCTGCCGCGTGCCTGATGCCCTCGACCACGCCGGACTCAACGCCGTCCAGCATGCGCGTAAACACAGCCTTCGCCGATTGCCAGACGATGCCGAAGATCGCGAGGGTAATGAGCAACCCGACGAGGGGGTCGGCAATCGGGTAGCCGAGCCAGACGCCGACAGCGCCAAGGACCACTGCAAGGCTGGTAAATCCGTCAGTTCTGGCATGGTAGCCGTCAGCAATCAAGGCCGCGCTCTCAATCTCGCGACCCACGCGGATGCGGTACACCGCGACCGCTTCATTGCCGATGAAGCCGACGACTCCCGCGACCGCAACGGCCCACAACAGAGCGATCGTCTGCGGATGCATCAGCCGGTCGATGGACTCGTACAGAGCCACGATGGCACTGAAGAGAATGATCGCGACGATCGCGGCGCCCGCTAAGTCCTCAGCTTTCCCAAGGCCGTACGTAAACCGGGCCGACGGCTTCCGCCGAACAAGCTGAAACGCGATCCAGAGCGGAATCGCTGTGACGGCGTCCCCCAGGTTGTGAATGGTGTCGGCCAACAACGCGACGCTGCCCGAGAGGAAGACGACCCCAATCTGTAGAACGGCCGTGACCGCGAGAATGACGAAGGACCACTTGATGGCCCAGATGCCTCGGGCTGTCGTCGCAATCGTTGGATCGATGACGCCGTGGGTGTGGCCGTGCGTACCTGACTCGCCGTGATCATGGCCATGGCCTGTTCCCGAAACGGATGTGTCCGGTTGGGCGAAACCGAGCCAGACGAGAGCCGTGCGAAGCATTCAGATCCTCACAGGTATTTGGTGATGGCCTTGAACTCATCGATGGGCGCACGCGCTTTCCGGCTGGTTGGCCCCATCGCAGTGTCCAGGCAGTGGTCAAGATGGTCGTGAACGAGCGTCTTCTTCGCCTCGCGGATGGCGCTTTCGACGGCATGCAGTTGCTGCGCCAGATCGATGCAGGGGCGGCCTTCCTCGATCATGGCAATGACCTTCTGCAAGTGGCCAGCGGCGCGGCGCAGGCGCTTGAGGATGTCCGGGTGAGACTGGTGACGGGAGTCGCTCATTCTGACATCGTATCCCCCTGGATAGGATATGTCTCAAAGAAGGCTGCGACCGCGAAAACGAGAATGTTCGTGCTCACGAATCGAGGAGCGCCGAGCGCGCCTCAGATGCTCGGACAGCAGTCCTTCAGTGCCTCCCGCATCCTACACAGGGCGCGCGAAGCCTTCGTACATGAAGGTCATCGGCTTCGGGCCTTTCATGTAGCCCGTCGTCATTTGCTCGATGCGGAACCCGGAGTGTTCGATGAGCTGACCAATCGCCCGATTCAGATGGCAGCCCCCGCCGATTCGCTTCCAGAGCGGTGTAAGGCGATCTTGCCAGCGGTGCACGTTCGCATCGGGCGACTGGCCGTGTTCGACGAAGAGCAGGCGGCCCGACGGTTTCAGGACGCGCCGTACTTCTTCGAGCGCCCGCGTGGCATCCGGGACCGAGCAGAGCGTCCAGGTGGTCACCACGGTGTCGATGCTGTTGCTTTCAAGTGGGATCGCCTCGGCCGAACCTTCCAGCAGCTCGATGGGAAACGCTAATTTCTTTCTCGCCTGTTGCGCCATCGACAACAGTTTGGGCGACGGATCGACACCGATCACCCGTGTCGTCGTGTCGGCATAGAACGGGAGATTGAGGCCAGAGCCCACGCCGATTTCGAGGACGCAACCTTCCGCCGCGGAAAGGAGCCGCTGGCGATACGCAAAGAACGTCCCTTGCCGCATCGAGGCGTGGACGAGATAGGGCAGGATCGTCTCTCTGTAGAAACTCATCGTGAGACCTTCTCACGAACCCGTGAGACGCTGTCAAGCGAGTCGGCTTATCGGAGTGAAACAAGCAGCTGCATAGAGGTTGTTGCTGGAGCCGCGAGATAGGTTTTGCGCGCCCGAACTGTCATGCCGGGTCGTGACACGCGGATGTCGAGTTTGTGCAATTTGCCGTCCAGCGCAGTCGGTGCGAACCCAAGCAGGTACTGGCTTCGCAATTCTTGCGCGACCCGCGAAAAGGTTTGCGCCAGATCGTCGGTTTTCTCGAGCTCGAAGTATCCACCGCCTGTTTCCTCGGCAATTTTGCGCAGGTCCCGCGACGGCCGCGTCTTTACGACACGGGCACCGTTGAAGTAATTGGATTCAAGGCCGATCGCGTAGACCATCACTTCTTCGTCGCGCGCCCGCTCGAGCACGGTCTTGAAGCCGAGTCGACTCGCGGTATCGTCTCCATCGGTGAAGACGAGGATCACGCGGCGGCCGTCGACACCCCGAAGGGCGTCCAGACTCGCCGCAATGGCGTCGTGCAGGCGAGTCGGGTTGCCGAATTGCAGCTCGCTGAGCGCCGAGACGAGCGCGTCCCGATCGCTCGTAAAGGTTCCACTCAATTGAATCTTGTCGTTGAACGCGCCAACCTGGGCCCGATCGTCGGGCAGCAGGCGAATCAAGAACTGCTCCGCGGCTTGATTCAGGATCGTCAGATTCGCCGTCATACTCGCGCTCGTGTCGAGCATGACGACTGCCGTGAACGGCTGTGACTCGCTGGAAAATATAGACAGGGCTGCGGGTTTGCCGTTGTCCATAATCGAGAAGTCTGCCTGATTGAGCTCCGGTACGAGTCGACCGCGAGCGTCAATGACGGTTGCGTAGACCGGGACCGTCCGAACGCCTGATCGGTAGAGTGGTTGTTCCTGTGTTGACGTGCGAACGGTCAAAAGGCGCTCACCGCAGCTACGGCAACGAAACCGGGCCTCCAGAACGACATCTGCTCCAACGATCCTGTGACGCTCACGGGGCAATCGGTCCAAGGACCTTCATTTCGCAACAAAGTCCGCCAAGATTCCAAAATAACGTGGCGGGGCGGTCTCCGCTAGGCACTAGTGGCCCGTCCACGCAGAATGCGGGATCAGGAGCTCAAGTTGCCATGCAAATCGCCGGGTCTTTCAGCCGTCGCGAGCGACCCAGCCTCCTCCGTCTCGTCGTGGCGGCCGTTCTCCTGGGGGAGTGCACAGAATGACCTGGGGAAGATCAAAAGTAATCACCGAAGCTAAGGAGCTACCTCGCGTATACGCCGATATCAATGAAGAGCGTTCGAGCCAGCACCCACTGGGTTCGAGCCGATGGTGGAGCGTTCAATGGTTTCTGGACAGCAATCTTGAATACTGGGAGAGTCATGATCAATCGATTTCTGCTGACGGCCTCGTTGCTTGCTGCATTTGCCGCCGGCGTTGGCGCCCAGCGCCTCGCAACCGGGGTGAGCATGCGCGGCAAGGTGATGGACGCGAACACCATCGCCGAGTCGGTCGAGTACTGGGAAGTGCGCGGCGCCGCCGGCGAGAGTGTCGTCATCGCCGGTCGCAACAATTTGCCGATCATCCAGTGGCTGCGGCAGGCCAAGAACCGCTCGATCTTCGTGACTATCGATATGGCGCCCGCAGCGTCACTTCGATAGTGGGGCACCGATGACGGCGCGAGCCGCCTCGTTGCCACGCTGCTGTCATCAGACGCGGTTGGCGCAACTCCGCGCGCGCAGGAGCGCGTCTCCGCGAGCGACCGAGGACCAAGACCGATTAACGGCGATCCGGATCGAACACGTCGATCGCGATGACTTGCCGCACCCACCGGACCGACCGCTTCTCACCCGGCACCACAACCTGATAAGGGGTGGCATTGGCCGGCAGCGGTTTGCCGTCCTTCGAATCAGCGACCAGGACGACGCGATCGCTTAATCCGCCATCGAGCTCGGCGAGAGCGAACGTCACGCGATAGCCATCGGCGCCCGTGACGATCACATACTTTGTGAGATCCTTGCCTTCGAGGTCGGCACCTGAAGGCACTCCCGCCCGTATCAGGAGATCGATGAGCGCGACACCGCCGAAGACGCCCTTTTCATCATGGGTCTCTACGGAAATCGCCTGATGCCGCATGCTGGCAAACTCGGCCTCGGAAAGTGCCAATGGTTGTGAGACCGCGCCGCCGATCTGCAGTGTCGCCCGCTGAGCGCCGAGATTGCTCACGACAGCCGTAAAGGTCAAGAGCGGAAAAGCGCGCGTTGGCATCATGGGTTTGCCGCCGTCCTGCGACCACATTGATTCCCATCGGGCAGCGACGGAACTCGGAAGAGAGGATCAATCGAATCGCATATCTGCCGATCTGCCGTGAAGGGTGAGCCCGTCTTGCGGTGGCAGCGGTGCGGACTCAGCCGCCACCGGCGCCGCGATATAGCTCCTCCGAGAGCGGACGGTCAAGCCAGGTTTGGCCACACGGACGTCCAGGGTGTGGGTTCTGCCGTCCAGAACTGCTGGTGCGAATGCGAGCAGGTATTGACTTCGCAGTTCCTCGACGACGCGCGCGAATGTCGGAGCCAAGTCGGCGGTCTTCACCAGCTCGAAGTACCCACCTGGCACTCGTATCGAGCATGACGACCGCGGTGAACGGCTGTGGGTCGTTCGAGAACATGGACAACGCGATTGCTTTGCCGTTATCGGTTATCGAAAAGTCCGCCTGACCGAGATCAGGCACCAAACGGCCGCGAGTATCGACGACCGTCGCGTACACCGGCACGGTGCGCGTATGCGAACGATAGAGAGGTTGCTCCTGGCCGGACACGCTATCCGATAGAACGACACCGATCGCTAGCAGTGCGATCACAGAAACAGGTCGCATCGACATGGCGCTCACTCTAGCAAATTCCTGTGCCCACAGCACACCCTCTCCCCGCCGGCCTCGACTACCATCTGACGATGGACGTCGGCTTGCTCCTGAAAGCGGTGTTGCTGGGAATTGTCGAAGGCCTCACAGAATTCCTTCCGGTGTCGTCCACCGGGCATCTCATTCTCGTTGGCGATCTGCTGAACT
>DASPWV010000486.1:0-7463 GCA_035637635.1 Vicinamibacterales bacterium
CCTCGGCGAGGATGTACCGGCTTGCGGCATCTCTCTTGGCCTGGAGCGCATTCTTGTCGTCATGGCGGAGCGAAAGATGTTTCCGCCGTCGCTTGTCGGCACGCCTGCTGATGTCATGGTGACCATCTGGAACGGCAATCGCGTTGCGGACGCGCTCCAGCTCGCGAATGAGCTGCGCGCTTCCGGGCTCCGCGTAGACCTCTATCCGGAGGCGGACAAGCTCGGAAAACAATTCAAGTACGCGAGCGCCCGCGGCGTGCCGTTTGTTGCCGTGGTAGGAGATGATGAGGCGGCGCGCGGTGAGGTGTCGGTCAAGAACCTCACGACCGGAGAGCAGGTTTCCATCACGCGGCCCGACGCGGCAGAATTCATCCGGGCTGGCATCGAGAGCGGCGCAGACGTTATCGCCGGCGGCACTCAGGTTCCGCCATCCGACCGTCGCTAAACGCGTAGCGCCGAACCTGATGCTGCTCTGGCACTCGGCACTTAGCACTCGGCACTTAGCACTCGGCACTTGGCACTTAACACTTGACTGACACCCGATGGCCGAACAGCTCGGAAACCTGACGCGCACTCACACCTGCGGCGCGCTGCGCGCGTCCGACGTAGGCTCTGACGTCGTTCTGCTCGGATGGGTGCATCGCATCCGCGATCTCGGATCGCTCCTCTTCATCGACGTCCGCGATCGCCACGGTCACACGCAGGTGGTGGTGGAAGGCGACGAGCCCCTCATCGATCGTGTCAAACGGCTTCGGTCGGAGTACGTCGTGGCCGTTCTGGGAGTTGCGGAGCGGCGCTCTCCCGAGACAACGAACCCGAATGTGCCGACGGGTGAGGTCGAGGTGCGCGCGCGAGAGGTGCGCGTCCTCAACGAAGCGAAAACGCCGCCCTTCCCCATTACAGAAGACGCGAACGTCTCTGAGGAGACGCGGCTCAAGTACCGCTATCTCGATCTCCGCAGACCGCGTCTTCAGCACAACATTCACCTTCGTCACCGGATTGCGCTGGCCATCCGGAAGTACTTCGACGAGCAGGGATTCCTGGAGATCGAAACGCCGATTCTCACCAAGTCGACCCCCGAAGGCGCTCGAGACTTTCTCGTCCCGAGCCGCGTGCATCCCGGCGAGTTTTTCGCGCTGCCGCAATCGCCGCAGATCTTCAAGCAGATCCTGATGATTGCGGGCATGGATCGCTACGTGCAGATCGTCCGGTGTTTTCGCGATGAAGATCAGCGCGCCGATCGGCAGCTCGAATTCACGCAGGTCGATCTCGAGATGTCGTTCGCGACGCCCGATCAGGTGTTTGCCGTCGTCGAAGGCGCTCTCGCCGCCGCGTTTCGCGAGATTGGCGTCGACATTCCGCGGCCCTTCCGCCGCATGCCGTACGCGGAGGCCATCGCAAAGTATGGGACCGACAAACCGGACCTGCGCTTTGGACTCGAGATTCAGGATTTCGCGCCTCTCTTTGCGGAGTCGCCGTTCGGGATCTTTCGTGAGGCCATCGCGCACGGCGGCACCGTTCGCGGCTTCGTGATTCCAGGCGCTGCGCGCTACTCGCGACGAGAAGTAGACGAGCTCGTCGACCAGGCGAAGCAGCTTGGTGCCGCCGGCCTCGTGTGGGCGCGGTACACGGCAAGTAGTGGCGGGGGCGCGCCGGCTGCGGTGCAGTCTTCGGCAAAGGCCATCGGCGAGGAAGGCATTCGGCGTGTGCTCGAAGCATCCGGCGCTCGCGACGGGGACCTTCTGGCGCTCGCTTCGGGAGCGCCCGATGCCATTTCAAGAATCCTTGGACAACTTCGTTTGAACGTCGCGAGGAAGGAAAACCTCATTCGCGAGGGGCAATGGGAGCTCCTCTGGATCACCGACTTCCCGCTGTTCGACTGGAACGCGGGCGAGCAGCGATGGGATTCCGTCAATCATCCGTTTACCGCGCCACGCGAAGAGGATCTGCCGATGTTGGAATCGGCTCCCGGCAAGGTCTTCGCGAAAGCGTACGACGTGATTCTCAACGGCTGGGAGATGGGCGGCGGCAGCGTCCGTATTCACGACCGCGAGACACAGGCGAAAGTCTTCCGCCTTCTTGGACTCAGCGATGAGGAAGCACGCGACCGCTTTGGTTTCTTTCTGGAGGCGCTCGAGTACGGCACACCGCCTCACGGCGGCCTCGCGCTCGGATTGGACCGGCTATGCGCGTTACTCGCGGGTGAAAGCTCCATCCGGGAGGTGATTCCGTTTCCGAAAACCACCGCGGCGGTGGATCTCATGGCCGACGCGCCGTCGAAGGTCGACCCGAGACAGTTGCGCGAGCTCAGGATCCGGACCGTAACTTGACGCTCCGTTCGGGCGTTTGTTACGATCGATCAGGTTAAATTACTGTAGCTCAAGGAGATACGCGAATCCCACCGGCATCGACGCGAAAGATTGCCGTCCCCGCGGCGGCCATCGAGACTCTGTTCGGGGCCTATGACGAGAATCTTCGCCACCTCGAATCGCTCCTCAACGTTCGCGTCAGCACTCACGGCAACGAGCTCATCGTCGAGGGCGACCCGGAGAATACTGCGAAGGTCGCCAGCCTCGTCAACCAGATCAGCACGCTCATCAACGAAGGACACAGCGTTTCGCTGCGCGACGTCAAAACGGCCACTGACGTGATCTCGGAGAATGCCGACGCAGATCTGCGTGAGCACTTTTTGAAAGACGGGCAGCTCCGCCAGGCCGGTAAGCGGCGGATCACGGCGAAATCGGTGAATCAGCGGCGGTACCTCGATGCAATCGAGCGCTACGACATCGTGTTTGGCATCGGTCCGGCCGGGACCGGCAAGACCTATCTCGCAATGGCGCAAGCGGTCTCGTATCTCCTCGCGAAGAAGGTGTCGCGGATCATCCTCGCGCGGCCGGCAGTTGAAGCGGGGGAGAAGCTGGGCTTTCTGCCGGGCGATCTGCAGGAGAAGGTGAATCCCTATCTGCGCCCGCTCTACGACGCGCTGTACGACATGATGGAAATCGAGAAGGCCGATCGGCTGCTCGAGCGCGGGATCATCGAAGTGGCGCCCATCGCGTTCATGCGCGGGCGAACGCTGAACGATGCGTTTGTGATTCTCGACGAGGCGAAGAATACGACGGCTGAGCAGATGAAGATGTTTCTCACGCGCCTTGGCTTCGGCTCGAAGGCGGTTGTCACAGGCGACATCACGCAAATCGATCTGCCGACCGGCCGAGCGTCGGGCCTCGTTCAGGCCATGCACGTTGTCGGCAGGATCGAGGGCATTCAGTTCGTGTATTTCGACGAGCGCGACGTCGTTCGTCACAAGCTGGTGCAGGCCATCGTCAAAGCGTACGAGGCATACGATCAATCCAACGGCGATCGTCCCTCAACTACGCCCGGGACCACTGCGCTCGGGACTGGTCTCTCGAGCTCCGCTGCGACCGGTGCTTCAACCAAGCTCGGGACGGGCCGCACGGCTTGAACGCGCAAACCTATGGCTCCCGCGGTTCGACGCCTGCCTGGAGGGAAGTCGAGGGGCTCGTCGCGAGCACGGTCGAGGGATCGCTCCACATCAGCAGGCCGCTTGCGAGTCGTCGTTGCGTCGCCTGATGGCTCTCGCGCGGGTGCGCGTGGACTCGCCGAGTGGTTGCAGACGTTTGCGCCGTCGAAGGCGAAAGGCGAAGTCACCGTCGCGCTGGTCTCGGACGAGCGAATGCGAGCGCTGAATCGCGCATTTCGCGGGAAGGACTACGCCACCGACGTTCTCTCGTTCCCTGCACTCGACACACGCCAGTCAACGGTGCACCGTCGACGGTCGAGCGTCGACAGTCGACCGCCGATTGCCCGCGGGCCACTGTCAACCATGATGTCCGAAAACGGGCGGAGTCTTGGCGACATCGTGATCGCCAACGGAGTCGCGCGCCGACAAGCTGCGGAGGCGCGACATTCCCTCGGCACTGAGCTCCGTGTCCTGGCACTGCACGGACTGCTCCATCTGATTGGCTACGATCACGAACGGGATGAGGGTCAGATGACGCGCGTCGAGACCCGTCTGCGGCGCGCCGCCGGATTGAAGGAGGGCCTCATCGAGCGGGGCCGCAAGCAGCAATGACACCGCTGCTGTTGTTTCTGCTTGGCCTGGCATCCGTTTACGTCAGCACCGTCACGACGGCGTTCAGCGCCTTGATGCGCCTTTCGTTGCGTCTGATGGCGGAGCGAGGCGGGCGTGACGATGCGCTGCGGCGGTACCTGGAAGATCCGCTGCGCCTGTATATTCCGGCGCGGGTGCTGCTGGCGCTCTTTGCCGTGCTGTCGGCAAGCCTGCTCGCACGCGTGACGGGGGTGGACGCCGCGCGCGGCCTGCCGCTGCTCGTCGTATCGATGGTGATCTTCGTGCTCTTCTTCGAGCACATCGTGCCACTGGCGCTCGTCCGCCGTCACCCGGAACGCACGCTTGCATTGCTGCTGCCGTCATTCGAGGCGATCGTGCGCGTGCTGAAGCCGCTCACAGCCGCATTGATCCGGCTGGGGGTTGCACGTCGCGATCGAGTGCCGGCCGTGTCCACGACGACTGAAGAGGAGCAGCCGGAGACCGAGCAGCCGGAGACCCAACCCGAGGATCATGAACACTTACAGGAAGGACAGGCGCGCGAGCTGCTGCGTTCGCTCGTCGAGTTCCGCGAAACCATGGCGCGCGAGGTGATGACCCCCCGGCCCGACATCGTCGCCATTGGCGCGCAGGCCACGCTTGCGGAACTGCAGACGCTCGTTCGCGAGCAACAGTACTCGCGCATTCCCGTGTATCGAGAGACGCTCGACAACATCATCGGTTTCATCTCGATCAAGGATTTGATTCTTCTGAGCAATGCGGATCCAGCGCAATCGATCATCCCGCTCGTGCGGCCGGCGTATTTCGTTCCCGAGACCAAGCGTGTTCCGGAACTGCTCAAGGAGTTTCAGCGCAAGCGCGTTCAGGCAGCCATCGTCGTCGACGAATACGGCGGCACAGCGGGGCTTGTCACGCTCGAAGATTTGCTGGAGGAGATCGTCGGCGAGATTCGCGACGAGTACGACGTGGAGTCCGAGGCTGTTCTCGAGGAAACCGACGGCAGTTTCGTCTTCAGCGGCCGCACGCATATCCGCGAGCTTGCCGAACGGCTCAAGGTCGAAGTCGGCGAAGGTGAAGGATACGAGACGGTCGGCGGGTATCTCCTCGCGCACGTCGGGCGCGTCCCCACGGTTGGAGAAACCTTCGAACTCGGTGGCCTCTCGGTCGAAGTGCTCGAAGCCGAGCGGCGACGGATCACCCGAGTTCGCGTTCGTCGCCGGGAGGATGTGCCGGTCGCCGTCTCGGAGCCGGCGGAGTGAAAAGCGGCTTTGTCGCGCTTATAGGACGACCGAACGCCGGCAAGTCGACGCTGCTCAATCGCGTCGTCGGCGAAAAGATCGCCATCGTCTCGGACAAGCCGCAAACCACGCGCAATCGCATCATCGGCGTTCGCAATTACCCCGACGCGCAGGTGGTGTTCGTTGACACGCCCGGCGTGCACCGGCCGCTGCACCGGCTCAATGTCAGGATGGTCGACGTTGCGCTGGAGACGCTCAAAGAAGTAGACGTCGTGACGGCGGTTGTCGATGCAACGGAGCGGCCCGGCGGCGGCGATCGTTTTTTGATGGACCTGCTGGGAAAGATCTCTCGCCCGCGCGTTCTGGCGCTCAACAAGATCGATCGCCTCGCGAAAGAGACGCTGCTGCCGCTGATTGAGCGCTACGCCAAAGAGATGGCCTTCGCCGATATCGTTCCAGTTTCCGCGTTGAGCGGCGACAACGTCGATCGTCTCGAATCGGTGCTGCTGTCGCATCTGCCGGAAGGCGAGCCGCTGTATCCGGCCGACTTTCTGACGGATCAACCGGAGCGATTTTTTGTGGCCGAAATCGTTCGCGAGCAGGTGCTGCAGCACACACGTGCGGAGCTCCCGTTCGCGTCGGCTGTCCTCGTCGATCGTTTCGAGGAGCCGGCGGTGCCCCGCGGGCTCCTGCGTCTGTACTGCTCGATTGTCGTCGAGCGCGAATCGCAGAAGCCAATCGTGGTGGGCAAGGGCGGCTCGATGATCAAAGCCATTGGCACTGCCGCGCGCCAGGAGCTCGAGCGGTTTTTCGATACGAAGGTCTTTCTCGATCTGCGAGTGAAGGTGCGATCCGATTGGCGCGAGGACGAGCGGGTGCTCGATACGTTGGGGCTGCCGCGAAAGGCGCGGCGTTGAAAAAAGGCGAGCCGCGCCGGTTCGAAGGTTCGAAGGTTCCAGGTTCGAAGGTTCCAGGTTCGAGGGTTCCAGGTTCGAGGGTTCCGGGTTCGACGGTTCGCGGGCACACGCCATTGAAGAATTTGCGCTCCCTGCCGGTTCGAGGGTTCGCAAAAAGTTTCATCGTTCGAGAGTTCCCGGTTCGAAGGTTCGCATTTGGCGCGGAGTTGCAAGAGCGTGACGCCCGGCATCTCGTGTGCACCATAGGTGCGCATGGGAGCCAGACATTTTTCCGACCTTGCGGCGTGGCAATTGTCAGCAAGCTTGCGCGATCGCATCCATGAGCTCACGGATCGCGGTGCCGCAAAAACCAATCGAGCCTTCTACAACGATATTCGCGATGCGGCCAGTGGCATTCCAAACAGCGTCGCCGAGGGCCACGGCCGATTTACCCCTGCCGACAACAGACGTTTCCTGAATATCGCTCGCGCGTCGCTGGCCGAAGTTCAAAATCGCCTGTTGGAAGGCAAGCGGCGGAAATACTGGTCGGACGTTGACTTCAGCGAGGTGTGGGCGCTCTCCTGCAGGGCGGAAGCTGCGATTGCCGGTCTGATGCGATATCTCGGCACGGATCGGGCAAAGAGGAACGCGAACGCGATTCGGGAAAGCTCATGGCCGAGGACGTGAAGGACACGGGCAGTGATTAGCGCTTGAGGATCTAATTTCGAGCCGGCGCCTCTCATTGATTCCGCGGCGTTGAAGCTGGAAGTTTCGAAGGCCGAACTCTCGAACCTCGAACCTTCAAACCGGCGCGCGTACCGAAACTTCGAACCCCGAACCTCGAACTTTCGAACCTCGAACTTTCGAACCTCGAACCTGTTCGCGCCCATGCTACATTTGTGCGGTTGTACACCCCCGTGAGGATCTGTAGATGGCGCAGCCGCGCAGAATTGATGTCGTTCTCGACTCGGTCAAGCGACTGCTGCGCATTGGTGCGTCCGCTAACCTGCTGAACCTGCTGCAGAAGCAGCATCCAGCCGATCTCGCGCAGGTCTTCAGCGAGCTGCCCGATAAGGAACGCGAGGCTGCATTCAGCCTGCTCGCCGAGCGCAACGGCCGGCTCGCCATGGAGGCGATTTCCGAGCTGGGCCCTGAGGCTGGCGCGGCGCTGCTCGCCACGCGCTCGGCCGAAGAAATCGCCAAACTGGCGCAGGAAATCCCCTCCGATGACGCAGC
>DASPWV010000487.1:0-4165 GCA_035637635.1 Vicinamibacterales bacterium
GCCGGCGACGTTGAGAATGGCCATGCGCGTCCAGGCCTCCGCGTCCCGATAGACTTGCGCGACGCGCTGCTGGCACTGGACGTAGGCGTCGAAATCCGCCAGCACGAAAAACTCATCGTGGTTGAGCAGCCATCCGATGAGCGGAGCAAAGCGGTTGCGCTCGTCCGGGCTGAAATCCCCGGCGGCAATCGAATCCACTACTTGGCGGAGCATGGGGTTTCGTTCGTAGGAATCACGCGGGTTGTCGCCCCGGGCTCGCCGCGCGGCGACTTCGTCGGCCGTCATGCCGAACACGAAGATATTGTCGCGGCCGACCTCATCGCAGATCTCGATCGTCGCGCCGTCCAACGTTCCAATCGTCAGCGCGCCGTTGAGCGCGTACTTCATGTTGCCGGTGCCGGAGGCCTCCATGCCCGCCGTCGAGATCTGCTCCGACAGGTCAGCGCCAGGAATGATCAGTTCCGCGAGCGACACACGATAGTCCGCGAGAAACACGATCTCGAGGCGCTGTTTGATACGTTGGTCGCGATTGACGATGTCCGCAACGGAATGAATGAGCCGGATGGTCTGTTTCGCTGCCGCGTAACCCGGCGCCGCTTTTCCGCTGAAGATCACCGTGCGCGGCACGACATCATCATCAGGATGATCGAGCAGGTAGTGATAGAGGGCGACGGCGTGCAGAAGATTCAGCAGCTGTCGTTTGTATTCGTGAAACCGTTTCGTCTGACAGTCGAAAATCGAGTGGAGCGGAACGTCGAGATTGTTTTCGCGCCTGATGACATCCGCAAGCCGCTGCTTGTTCGACTGTTTGACCGCGTGCCACCGGTGCCTGAACTCGGCATCATCCGCGAGCGGCCGGAGACGGGAGAGCTCGTCCAGGTCGGTCAGCCATTTTTCGCCAATCGCTTCGGAGATCAACGCTGAGAGCGCCGGGTTGCATTTCCTCAACCATCGGCGCGGTGTGATCCCGTTCGTTTTGTTCTGAAAACGCTCCGGATAGAGCGCGTAGAAATCCGGAAACACGGTGGTCTGCAACAGCCGGCTGTGCAGAGCCGCGACGCCGTTGGTGGCGTGGGTGCCGACGATGGCGAGATGCGCCATCCGGACTTTCTTGGTCTCGCCTTCTTCGATGAGCGACATGCGGCGGTGACGATCCGTGTCGTTTGGGAAACGTGCAGCGACCTGTGCAAGGAAACGTCGATTGATCTCGAAAATGATTTGCAGGTGACGAGGCAGCAGGTTGGCGAGCAGCGGAACCGACCAGCGTTCGAGCGCTTCGGGCAACACCGTGTGGTTCGTGTATCCGCAAGTGGCGACGGTGATCTCCCACGCCTCCTCCCAGTCAAGACCCTCTTGATCGATCAGAAGCCGCATCAACTCGGCGATTGCCAGCGCAGGATGCGTGTCGTTCAGTTGAAACGCGACCTTGTCGGCGAACGCTGTCAAGGTCGTGTGCGTCTTTTTGTAGCGGCGCAGCGCGTCCTGCACCGTTGCCGACACGAGAAAGTACTCCTGTTTGAGACGCAGTTCGAGGCCCACGACGAACTGATCGTTTGGATAGAGAACTTTCGAGATGATCTCGCTTTGTCGTTTGTCTTCGACCGCTCGAATGTAGTCGCCGGTGTTGAAGCAGCTCAGGTCGAAGTCGCGGGAAGACTTCGCTGCCCACAGACGCAGCGTGTTGACCGTGTTGTTTCCAAATCCCGCAATGGCGCTGTCGTAGGCCATGGCCATGACGAGTTGTGAATCGACCCAGTCGTGGCGCAGCCGCCCGGTCTCGTCGACGTACTCGCGAACGTCGCCGTAGAAAGAAACGGGATAGAGGTACTCGGGCCGTGCAATCTCCCACGGGTTTTCGAAGCGCAGCCAATTGTCGGGTGATTCGACCTGTTCGCCGTTGACGATCTTCTGGAAGAAGATTCCGTATTCGTAGCGAATGCCGTACCCGTAGGCGGGGAGTTCCAACGTCGCCATCGAGTCGAGAAAGCACGCCGCGAGTCTGCCCAGGCCGCCGTTCCCCAGGCCCGCATCGACTTCGACGTTTTCGAGCTCTTCGTAGTTGAATCCGAGCTGCTGCATCGCCGCGGCTGCCTGGTCGGCGAGCCCAAGGTTGATCGCGTTGTTGCCGAGTGCGCGCCCCATGAGAAATTCGAGAGACATGTAATAGATTCGTTTGACGTCCTGTTTGTAGTAGGCCTGCTGCGTTGCAATCCATCGTTCGATGAGGCGATCGCGGACGGCATACGCGAGGCTTTTGAACAGATCCAGCTCAGTGGCGGAATAGGTGTCCTTCGCCAGGGAGCGCTCGAGATGGTCCGCGAACGACCGCTTCAGTGCCGCGGCATCCGAAGCCAGCACTTCGTCGATCAACTGTTCGAGTGGATTTTGCTGACTCATGGAGAACTGAATCTTAACCCCTCAATTCACTTGTATTGAGAATCGTGGCATGGAGGTGATTCGATTGTCTGGGCCGAAACTAGCGTTGTTCGAGCTTCTTGACGCCGTTGGCGCTCCGAACACAAGTGAGCTTCAAGTTTAGTAGAATCCGCGCTTTCAGCAGGAGAACGTCTCGTGAGATTGTCGACCTGGACGGTGGCGCACGTCTCGGCGCTCGTGCTGACGATGGCTGCCTCCGAGGCCCTCGGCCAGAGGAGTCCCAAGCCCTCGGCGTTGGCCTCTGCGACGGCCAGCGACATCGCGGCAGGCAAACGCATCTTCGCTGCGCAGTGTGCGTGGTGTCACGGCGCAGAAGGAACCGGCGGCATGGGACCAAACCTTCAGCGAGCAACGCTGCGCCACGCGACGAGCGACGGCGGGCTGGTCGATATCGTCCGCAACGGCATTCCCGGCACTGAAATGCCGTCGTTTGCCATCTCGTTGACCGAGGGTACCGCCTGGCAGACAGCGGCGTACGTGCGCTCGCTCGGTCGTGCCGCCTCGCAGCCGCTTCCGGGTGACGCCATGCGCGGCGCGGCGCTGTACGAATCATCGGGTTGTAGCGGGTGTCATGTCGTCAATGGCCGTGGAACCCTGCTCGGGCCCGAGCTCACGTCGATTGGCGCGCTGCGCGGGCCCGCCCACCTTCGAGAATCGATTGTCAAACCTGCCGCATCACATCCGACCGGGTACCTCGTCGTGCGTGCGAGGACAAGTGGCGGCCGTGAGATCCGCGGCATCCAGATCACCGAGGACGTTTTCTGGATCCACATTCGCGACGCCGGCGGTACGCTGCATGTGCTGCAGAAATCCGAGCTCTCGTCTCTCGATCGTGAGCTCGAGGGAACGCTGATGCCGTCCTACGAGTCGCGCCTGTCCGCGTCACAACTCGACGATCTGGTTGCGTTTCTCGCAGGGCTTCGGGGGCCTTCATGAAATCGCGTCTCGCCGTGATCGTGGTTGTCCTCCTCGCTATCGTCGTTCCGATAGCGGGACAGGTGACTTCCGACCGTCTCGCGACCAAGCCGACCGAGGCAGGCGACTGGCTGATGTACTCGGGCTCGTACGCGTCACATCGGTTCTCGCCCCTTACGCAAATCTCCACCGAGAATGTCGCTCGCCTCAAACCTCTGTGGGTGTATCAGCCGCCTGGCGCCGGATCGCTCGAGGGGACGCCAATCGTCGCAGACGGCGTGATGTACGTCACGTCGGGACCGGCGACCGTGGTCGCGTTGGACGTTCGGAGCGGCCGCCCGATCTGGGAGTGGAGTCGTCCAATTCCATCCAGCGTGCTGAATCTTGGATTCCCTCGGGTAAACCGCGGCGTCGCGATTCTCGGTGCGCTGGTGTATGTCGGCACGCTCGATGGGTTTCTCGTCGCGCTCGATGCGAGAACCGGCGTGCAGCGTTGGGTGGTTCACGTCGGAGACAACCCCACGGGTCATGCGATCACCGCCGCGCCTCTCGTCGCCGAGGGCAAAGTGATCGTCGGCGTCAGCGGGGGAGAAGCGGGCATTCGGGGGTTCCTCGATGCCTACGACGCGAACACCGGCAAACTCGTGTGGCGATTGCACACCGTTCCCTCCCCAGGCGAGACCGGCAGCGACACATGGGACGGCGACAGCTGGGTGCACGGCGCGGGCGCGACGTGGCTCACTGGCTCGTACGATCCGGCGCTCAAATTGCTCTACTGGGGCACCGGCAACCCCGGTCCCGACTGGAACGGCGA
>DASPWV010000488.1:0-6700 GCA_035637635.1 Vicinamibacterales bacterium
TCCCACTGGTACGGGCGCTTGAGATTCGCGTCCACGTACCCAAGACTTGGCTGCAGCGATCCCGTGCACTGCGCCATGACGATCTCGTCGTTCTGGGCGCGCAAGTCGTTATTCGCATCCCTCCACGGGCACGTGAGAAAGGAGATATTGCGCTGATTCAGCGGCTGAACAATGGTCACGCCCGCCAGTCGATCGTAGCGGCTGATGCCGCCTTTGAGCGCCGTTCGACCGTCGCCAAACACGTCCCACGAAATGCCAAAACGCGGCGACACCGTGTTCCAGTTGACGATGTCCTTTTGCTCGGCAAAGGTGCGCGCAGGCACCCAGGTTCCGGCGCCGACACTTTGCTCGGGGATCGACATCACGAACCGCTCGAAGCGAACGCCTGGGTTGATCGTGACGCTGCCAAACGTCCACGAGTCCTGCACGTACAGGCCGACGTTCGTTCCCGACTCCTTGTGGCCGCTCGGCGTGTTCACCAGCCGAACCGATTGCGGCACGCCGTTCGAGACGTACTGCACGATGTCGCCGCGCGTCTCGAACAACTCCTCTGAGTAGCCGGTGCGCGCCTGGAAGCCGGCCTTCAAATTGTGTGCGCCCGTTACATACGACACCGAGCCGGCATATGTGTACATGCGCGCCGTGTTGATATCCTGCCGCGGCGAGACGCCCGTGAAGACCGACTTGATTTGATCGAAAGTGGCAATCGCGCCTGGGTCGGCGGAGGGCTGGAACAACAGATTGTAATTCACCGGCATGGTGAACACGGCGGCTTCGGTCAGCAGGCGGTTCGAGATTGGCGAGCTCCACTTCACCTCGCCGATGTAATTGATGCGCGTGCGCTGCCAGACCGACGAGACCGGCTCGTTGATGCTCGCCGTGATCCAGTTGTTCGGGCGCTGCGTGCGCTCCTTCGCGCTCCGATCGTAATGGACTGCGATTTTGTTGCGCCGCGTTGCCTGTAGCGTGAGGCGCAGCGTGCCGTCCTGAATGTTCTGATTGTCGGCGGCTTGATTTCCCTTCGAATCGAACGTGTTGCCGAGATAGTTGTTCGAGGACCACTTGCGATAGGTGCTGAAGAACCACAGGCGATCTCGTTTGATCGGGCCGCCGTAGGTGACGTTGACATCGTAGATGCTCTTGACCTTGTTGCGCGCGATGAAGCCGCGTTGCATCAAATCCGCGTCCAGATTGTCGCTCTGGAAATGCGTATTGCCACCGGTGACGAACGTCGTTCCCCGATACACGTTCCCGCCGTCGCGGGGAATCATGTTGATCTGCACGCCGCCCACTGGCGCTTCCGCGGGTAGTGAGCTGGTCTGATAACCGATCTCTTCCATCAACCCGTCGTTGAAATAGAACCCGGTCTGGTTGCCGCCAAATCCCATGTGCTGGATCTGCACGTTGTCCACCATGAACACATCGTCATTGTTGGACGATCCGTGCACCTGCAGCGTGGGCTGCTGCATGATCTGCGTGCCGCCGACATCGGGTGTGCTGGTGGTGACGCCGGGAATGAGCTGACCGACGGCGAACGGATCCTTGCCCGTCGGTATGAGATCGAGCTTTTCGCGAGTCATCACCGACTGCGAGACCGAGTTGCGCACGTCGACAAGGGGCGATTCGCCAGTAACCGTAATCGACTCTTCGAGTTGTCCGACCTGGAGCTCCACGTTCACGGTGGCGGTGAACGCCGTGGAGAGGATGATGCCTTCACGCCGCACGCTCTTGAATCCCGGCAGCGTGAACGTCACGCTGTACTCGCCCGGACGCAGATCCGTGATCTGGTATTGACCGTCACGATCCGTCGTGGTCGATTTCGAGCCTTCGATGAGCACGGGACTCGCGGCTTCGACCACCACGCCCGGCAGGACGGCACCAGATGGATCGCGGACGACGCCCGAGATGCCGCTCGCGATTTGCGCGAGTGCGGTGGCAGGCAGCAACAGCATGATCGCGAAAGCAATCGAGCGGGACAGGGCCATACGTCCTCCTTCCAAATGTTCAACCGAACTACTGCGCTGACACGCGGTGGTTCAATTCATCGAACCAGTTGACGACGACCTCGATCTCCGAGCCGGCTGGCGCATTGGTTCCCCCCGGAATGATCACGCCGACAAACATGCCGCCTGGAGTGACGTCGTACGAGCGGCGTGCTTGCGGTGGATCCAACTGGAATGGTCGCGGCAACGACGCCGGGTTTCCAAATCCGAACTCGGGCTGGGTCGAGACGGGGACGCTTTCGAAGCCACCCGCTCGTGGGTTGTAAAAGAGCTCCTTCCCGTCGGGAGACCAGACGGGTTCATGCGGCTGATCCGCGCCACGTGGAAACAGTTGAAACACACTGCCGGTCGGCGGCACCGGCTGCACGTAAACCGTCGTGCGTCGGGTGTGATCCGTTTGATACGCCAGCCAAAGGCCGTCCGGCGACAGTGCCGCATTAATCGGAACCGCGATCGATCGAACGGCATCGAATGGTGCGATCTTTCCCTCTGGCATGGACAGGGTCCAGAGCGTGTTCTCCGATCCTTTGACAACGCTGAAGAACAGAGTGTTGGATGCCGCCGACCATGCCTCTGGAAAATGCGATTCGCCGGCGTTTGGTTTCGTGAGCCGTTCTGCGGTCCCGGTGCCGTCCGCAGGCTGCCAGAACATCCCGAGGTCTCCGTCACGATCCGATTGATACACGACACGCTTGCTGTCGGTCGTCCAAATGGGAAACCGGTTGGTTCCGCCGAGCGTCAGCCGTCTGAGAGCGGTAGCACCGGTGAGGTCGTAAACGGCCACGAAGGCTTCTTGTCCTGAGTCCGCCACGAAGGCGATGCGGGATCCGTCGGGGGAGACTCGAGGCGTCGAATACGCGGCGCGTGGAAGATTGAGCGGTTTCACGATTCCACGGCGATCGATCAACGCAATGTCAAACGCGCCGATTGACGGTGATGCCGGCCCGGGAACAAAGACCAGAGTGCCGGTTCTCGAGACGGCAAAATGCGCGGCTCCGGTTGCAGCCGTGGGCACTGCGCGCGCGATCCCTTCCAGCACGGGAACAGCCTGTCCAACGACCTGCAAGCGCGAAAGATCGAATCGTGCCGCGAACTCCACTCCTCCGATGGCATACACCAGATGACCGGTCGGCAAATACCGCGCGTCGGCGCCGCCGTCGACGACGACCTTGTGGTCGCCTGTCGTTAACGACGCCACGACAATCTGTGCTTTATCCCAGCGATCGAAGTTGCCGCTGGCGCGTGCGAAGGTCATCAGGACCTGCTGTCCTCCGGGCAGCAACTGCGGACCGTACAGGAGGTCGCCCGGCCTGGCCGGTACGATCGTCTCAGGCTTTCCACCGGTCGCCGAGACCCGGACCACCCCCCTCTCGAATTCGCCAAATACGATCCCGTCGTCGCTCCAGCTCATGCCCCAGGGGTTACTCGACTGGCACAGCGTCACGGCCACACCGCCCGCGGTGGATATCCGTTTAATCGTCGAATCTGCTGCTGCCCAGAACACGATGGAGTGGCCATCTGGGGAGAATACTGGCTCGGTCACCGAACCGAAGCCGTCGGTGCCGGCAATCGGTTGGGCCTCGATCTCCCAAATCTTTCGCAAATAGAGACGGCTATTGCCGACGTACACGATCTCCGTACCGTCTGGAGAAATGTTGAGGAAGTGCCTGGCTGGCGACGTGAATGTCCGACCCTCCGGCAGCGTGAGGCTAAACCGGGTGACGACGGCCGCGGGTGAAGGCTTTAAATACCATCCGGCAGGGCCTGCGAGCAGAGCGGCGAGTGTCGCGGCGGCGGCGACCGGAAGAGCGCGTTTCCAGAGCGGTCGTCGTCGTTCGATGCGCGCAGCGCCCGAATCGCTCGTTCCGAGATCGCCCCCAGCGGCTGCGCTCGTCGATGGATCCTCCAGCACGATGCGCGCTTCGCCAATGTCACGCAACCGGCGCCGCACATCGCGCTCGAGACAGCGCATGATCAGCCGCTTCACCGCGGCTGGCGTCGACGCGGGCAGCGCGTTCCAGTTGACCTCCTGACGCAGCACCGCGGCGAGGGTATCGGAGATGTCGTCGCCTTCGAAGGGCCGCTTGCCCGACAGCATTTCGTAGAGCACCGCACCGAATGCCCAGATGTCCGCGCGCCGATCGACCGATTTGCCCTTCGCCTGCTCCGGCGACATGTACGCGGCGGTCCCGAGCACGAGTCCGAGCTGCGTGGCGCGCATCGTGAGCGTTGGCGAGTTCAGAGCTTCCGCTGAAGATGTCGCGGCTGGATCGAACGCCTTCGCCAGACCGAAATCGAGCACCTTGACGGTGTCGTCTTCGCGGACTTTGACGTTCGCCGGCTTCAGATCGCGATGGATGACGCCATGCTCATGCGCCGCCTCGAGCGCTTCGGCAATTTGCCGCGCGATGGGCAGCGCTTCGTCGAGCGGAATCGGACCCTGGGCGATGCGGTCGGCGAGCGTCGGCCCCTCGATCAGTTCGAGGACGAGCGCGGGCGGCGTGGTGCTGTCCTCGAGACCGTAAATGTGGCCGATGTTCGGATGATTCAGCGACGCCAGCACCTGCGCCTCGCGACGGAAGCGAGCGATGCGCTCGGCGTCCGCCGCGAACGTGTCAGGAAGGATCTTCAGCGCGACATCGCGATTGAGCTTGCTGTCGCGCGCGCGATACACCTCGCCCATGCCGCCGGCGCCGAGAGCGGCAAGAATCTCGTACTGACCGAGCCGAGCGCCCGACAGAAGTGTCATTCGAGCCAAACGCGCGGATTATCGCACTATCGCGAGGCCGGCGCGACTGCGCCCCTCTCTTCCCTTGGGCGCGGTGGCCAACATCGAGAATGGCGTACGATCATCAACATGAAAGCTATACAGGTAACGCTGGAGGAGTCGCGCCCATTACATCCACGCGCCGGGGTGCCCCAAGCGAGGTGCCGGTCGGCGTCACCGAGGGCTTGAAGCGCGAGTCGGCGGTGAACCTGGATCACATCCAGACGGTCGAACGAGCGCGGCTCGTGTCGTTCGTAGGCTCGCTCGACGCGGCGCAGATGCGGCACATGTGCCACGCGCTGGCGGTTGCGACCGGTTGCTCCGATTAGCCCGCGTTCTCCCGTGACGCTTATCGCCTTTCAGCTGTTCGGCATTTCCCGCACGCCAAACTCCAGGCAATCGGGCGTCGCCACATGCCCGACCACATTCTCGAACCACAGGCTCGTTCCAAAGCGTTGGCGTCCGCTCTCACTGCAGCATTCGCGCAAACGATCCAGACGCTCGGCCGGCCAGCCGCCGACGTCCCATTCGTATCCAAGCCAGTCGGCTTGCGGCACATCCTGCACCGGAGCACGCACACGTATTTCGTCGAGTAGCCGTTCAGCCGCGGCCAGCGCATCCGAGACATCCCGCTGCAACGCACCGAGCTTGATGCGCCACACGTTTTCGTCAATCGATGCGGCAGTCTGCGCCGGCCGCAGCTCGACTCGGATGCGTACGATGCGGGCTGCCTGGGTGAGCAGGATTACGCGGGCTTCGTCGATCGCCGGCGGATCGAGAACCTGGTGATACGTTCGCACTTGCATCGGCACCAAAGGCCTCGCGGCGGGAGGCAAGCCTGGCTGCAACTGCAGTTCGAACGCCGTGCCGCTCTCGGTCGTGAAATCGCGGAACGGCAGCAGATCGTCGTCGCGCTTGTCCCAGTGGACGAGAATCCAGCCGAGCGGGTCGCGATAGCGGAGCTTCAGCACGAAATGCGGATGGAACAGCCCGCGGTGATGCACGTGCCGCACGAGCGGCGTGTTCTGTAGCGCCACCAGAAGATCGGCCAGTTCGTCGCGAGTGAGCTCGCCGCTTACCCAGCGAGCGATCGCACCAGTCACGCGCGTCCAGATGTCGGCACCGATCGTCGCTATTGCGTCCACATCGCCTTGCAGGAGCGTATTGACGAGCGTCCAGTTGAGCGATGCCTTCGTTATCGATAGCGTGTTGCCTTGCTCGGTCCACGGCGTGTTCTCGTCGCGATCGCGCAGCGCCTTGTTGTCGGGCACGTCGACGCGGTAGTACTGCCAGCGCCAGTCGACGCGCTCCTCGTAGCACCCGAAATGGCTGAAGTGCGCATGCACGAACTCGAACACGTCATCCGGCAGCCACTGCCAACCGTGACCGAATCCTCGCGGCGGCTTGTCGATGTCCAGCGTGCGATTCGGTCGTGGCGCGCCGTCGGCCAACAGCAAGTCGCGTCCATCGGGATTCATCCGTCCGGATGCAGGCAGATACCGTTGGTACCAATAACGGCCGTTTCTGGTGTCGCCCTCGTGGACGAAGATCGTCATGTCCTCGCGCAGATCGAACGCCGACCGAAGATCCGTCTTCGGCGGAAAGCACCGCCACCGCCACGTGCGATCCGACGTGCCGAAGCTGAAGTTGATCGAGTACAGCTCCGGTTCGCCTGACTTCGGATCGCGGCCGGAAAGAACGATGGTTTGTCGTGACACCGCCATGCGGCTGTCGCTCGTGACATGGCCGGCGCGCATCGGATCCCAGAACTTCGAGCGATCGAAGTGGAAGTGCGCGAAGTCCTTGTCCATGTACTGGACTACGGCCGAAGGGATGATGTCGCGGAACGCACCGAACTTGCTGTCGTCCGGCGTCACGAGCCGCCAGCGTTCACTCAACACTGCCTGTTCGTCCAGCCATAGAATGCCGA
>DASPWV010000489.1:0-4738 GCA_035637635.1 Vicinamibacterales bacterium
GGCGACAGCCTCGCGCTCGGCGATCGCAACGGTGTCCGCACGCCTATGCAATGGGACGGCGACGTCAATGCCGGCTTCTCGACCGTCCAGCCGGAGCGGCTGTACAGCCCAGTGATCACCGACCCGGTTTACGGGTATCAAGCGGTGAACGTGGCGTCGCAGCTGGCCGACTCCGCGTCGCTGCTTCACTGGATGCGCAACATGGTGAACCTGCGGCGGCTCTTTCATGTCTTCGGCCGCGGCAGCATCGAATTCCTGGAGCCCGAGAATCGCAAGATCGTCGCTCACCTCCGCCGATTCGAGCGCGACATGATTCTGTGCGTGGCGAACCTGTCGCATTTGCCGCAGCCCGTCGCGCTCGATCTCTCCGCTTTCGCCGGCGTGTCGCCGATTGAGATGCTCGGATACACCGCGTTTCCGCCGATTGGGCGCGACCCGTACTTTTTGACGCTTGGTCCCTATGGCTACTACTGGTTCGAGCTCCAGTTTCGCGACTGATCTGCCCCGGCCGATGGCTGACGTTGTCGTCGGCCTGACGACCTCCGACCATGCCGGCGACGCCGGCCAACTGGCAAAGGCCGTCCGGGCGGCGTTCGACCGGCAGCCCGAATCGATTCGATGGCATCTGCTCGTCGCGAATCTCGTCCCCGATGCGACGGCGGTTGATTCCGTCCGCGCCGAGCTGGGCACATCGGCGGAAGTCAGCGCAGTGAACGTCGGGCACCCGGCTCACCATTCGCTCGTGATGCCCTATCACGGGCTGCCCGGGCGTGCGCGCGCCGTGCACGCGATCTTCGCGGAGGCCCGCGCGCGCCAGGCCGCCGCGTGCCTGGTCCTCGACGCGCGGTCCGCGACCGGCAGTCCGGAGACCATCGCGCGCCTGCTGGAGCCGCTTCGCACGCGCGCGGTCCAGTTCGTCGCGCCAGCGTATCCGAGACATCCATTCAACGGTGCGCTGGTCCACGCAATCGTCTACCCGCTGTTCCGCGCCCTCTATGGCGCACGACTTCGGTGGCCGATCGGCACCGATTACAGCGCCTCCGCCGATTTTATGGATGCCGTGCTTCCGCATCCGATTTGGGACAGCGAGCGCGGGCAGCTCGGAATCGATCTGTGGCTGTGCACGACCGCCGTTTGCGGAGGCTTCCGCGTCGGCGAGGCGCTCGTCGAGCGCCGCGAGTTCTTCGAGCGTCACGAGCTGAGCTTGAGTACCGCTCTCGCGCAAATCGTGGGCTGGCTCTTCGAGGACATGGGCACGCGCGCGGCCGTGTGGCAACGCATTCGCGGATCAACCGACGTCGTGCGTGTGGGTGAAGCACTCCGGCTGCCACCTGCGCCGAAGATCGATCCGGCGGAGCTGGTCGAGTCGTTTCGGCGGGGCCATCGCGAGTTGCAAGAGGTGTGGGCCGAAGTCCTGCCCCCACTGGCGACCCTGCAATGGCGGAGGCTGGCGAGCGCCCCGTTCGAGACGTTTCGCGTCGAGGATGCCCTCTGGGCTCGCACGCTGTACGACTTCGCCATGGGCCATCGTCTTCGCGTGATTGCGCGGGATCACCTGTTGCGGTCGCTCGTGCCGTTGTACCTGGCGTGGCTCGCGTCCTTCGTGCGCGAAACGCGGCACGCGCCGACAGAAGAAGGCGAGCGGCGCATCGAGCAGCTGTGTCTTGTGTTCGAAACGGAGAAGCCGTATCTGATTTCGCAGTGGCGATGGCCGGAGCGTTTCAAGCCCGTCAAATTTCGACGCTGAGGGCAAGCGAGATACACAGAAGGGAGTGAGGGAGCCATGTGGGAGCAGGTCGACGCCATTCTGCGCCGGGCGATGATTCGAACCGCCGAGAACGTGGCGAATTTCCTACCAGGAATAGTGGGATTGATGCTGATTCTTCTTGTCGCGGTCGTCGTCGCCGTTGTGAGTCGCCGACTCGTTCTTCGCGCACTCCTCGGCATGCATTTCGATCAGCGTGCAGAGCGGTGGAGTCTCGGTGCGCCGGGCGACTGGCAGGCCGCCGGCGGCTTGTCCGCGCTGATTGCGCGCGTCGTGATGTGGGCGATTCTGGTCATGGGACTGCTGGCCGGGTTCAGCGCGCTCGATGCGACGCTGCCCGAAGCGTTCGCGCGCACGATCTTCCGCTACATTCCGAATCTCCTCGCCGCGCTCGCGATTCTCGTGCTCGGCACGATGCTGTCCCGGTTTCTCGCGCGATCGGTGCTGATTGGCGCGGTCAATTTGAACTGGCCCTATGCGCACCTGTGGAGCACGGGCGTGAGGTGGCTGGTGCTGATCGTCAGTTGGGTCATGGCGCTCGAGCACCTCGAGATCGGGCGCCGCACCTTGCCGCTGGCGTTCGGGATCCTGTTCGGGGGCGTCGTCTTCGCAGCCGCCCTGGCCGTCGGGCTCGGCTTCAAGGACGTCGTCAGCCGATCCATCGAGCGGAAATGGCGCGACAACCGCGAAAGTGCAGACAAGCTGTCGCATGTGTGAGGTGCCATGGCCACGCGATCCGCGCGCGATTTCGACAGCGAACCCGTCGTTCTCACGGATGTGTTGCCGTTTATGCAGCTGTTGTGGGCTGTTGTTCACCGTCTCGAACGAACGTCCTCGCGTCTGACCGGCGAGTCGTAAATCGCACCTTCCCGACCAGGGTTCGATCCTTTGCGCGGTCATCGCGCGAGTTTCAACTTTGCACTGGCAACTCTGAACTGGAAACTCCGCCCGAAGGGCGGGTACGCGCCCGGCAGGACTCGAACCTGCGACCCTCGGCTTAGAAGGCCGATGCTCTATCCACTGAGCTACGGGCGCTCGCTGTTCATTGTAGCGACACCAACGGTATGCCCGCGGCCAATGAACGGCTGGCCCGATCAACGAAGAGCGTCGCGGCTTGAGCTCAAACTCACTTGGGTCGGGCCGCCAACGGCGTCTACAAGCTCGAACGGCGCCAGTTTCGGCCCAGACACTCGGTCATCTCGATGCGATGATTGTCAACACAAGTGAATTGAGGGGTTAGAATGCCTGCCCGATGCTGAAGTAGAAGCGGCTGTGTCGCTCGCCCGCGCGCCGATCGAGAACGACACCGTAGTCGCCGCGCACGAGAAACCAGGGCGTGCGGAACCGCAGACCCACGCCCGCCGACTTACGCAAATCGGTGAAGGAAAAATCAGAGATCCGTGGATACACGTTGCCGATATCCGAGAAGACGACGCCGTCGATGATGCTCACGAGCGGGAAGCGAAGCTCGTTATTGATGATCAGCACCGCGTCGCCTCCCAGCGGCAGTCGATCCAGGCCGATTGGGCCGACGGCGTTCTGCGCAAAGCCGCGCAGCGTCGTGCTGCCTCCCGCAAAGAAACGCTCGCTTTCGGGAATGAGACCAACTGCGCCGTGGGCAAGTCCAATCCGGATGCCAGTCGCGTAGACCACTCGCGGACGCAGGATCTCGTTGGTGAACGGTTTCCGTCGTGGCGCTTGCAGCGGAATGTAATGGAAGTACTGGCCGAAGTACTTGAGGAACGCTACATCCGAGCCGAGCCAACCGGGCGAGTACGCAAACGCCTGCGACATGAACGAGCCGGTTGATGCGTCGAACGCCTCGTCGCGGACGTCGCGCGTGAAGGTGCTCGTAAGCGGCGACACGGTAAGTGTTCGATCGAGCAGCCCGCCCGGCGCGGGATCGAACGTGCGCGCACGTTCGTAGCGGAAGCCGTAACTCCACACGTACGAATCACCCAGTTCGGTTTCGCCCTGCAATGACGCGCCACGCCGGTCCACATTGAATGGGTTCGTGATCTCGGTCAGCGGATTCCGTTCTTCTCGGTAGAACAGTGTCCCGGTCAGCTTGATCGGCCAATACCGCAGCGCCGGCTGACTCAGATAGAGGCGCGCTTCATGAAGCTGCCGATCGTACCGGGATCGCAGACCGACGACTCGCGCCTTCCCCAGGACGTTGTGGCTGGAGATATCGAATAAACCACCGGCCCCGCGCTCGGTGTCATAAGAACCGCCATAGCGAAGCTGTAGGGGCTGCACCTCGCGCACCGAGACGTTGATGCGCACCGGTTTCGAATTCTCTGCATCTTCAGCCGGTTTCGGCGGGGCGGTTGTGGAAACCGGCACGTCGCCGCCGAGGTCCTCACGGGTGACATCCACAACCGAGAACGCGCCCGTGTCATACAGGTTCCGCCGCGAGCGGCTGAGGGCGCTGAGATCCAGCACCTGATCCTGCGCAAGCTCGAGTTGGTCGCGTACGAGGTGCTCGCTGGTCTTGTCGTTGCCCTCAACCGCAATTTCAGCGATCACGCTCTGTGCGCCCTCACGGATGGTGAATGTCACGTCCACCTGGCCCGCCGCGCGGTCGAGCGCCACTTCGTAATCCGAGCTCACGTCGTTGTAGCCGCGCTGCCAATACAACTCACGAATTTTCTGCAGCGAGTTCTCAGCAGCGACGGGCAGAAACGGTTCGCCGGTGACCAGCGGCAGCTCCGATATCAGCAGCTCGCTCGGAAGAGCGGCATTCTGCGCGACGGCGACTTGTCGAACGGTGAATCGCGGCCCTTCAGTGACCGCGAGCACAACGCGCGCTGTCGCGCCAGTGAACTCATAGCGCGGTTCGCGGACGTCGGCGACGAGATACCCTTGCTCGCGGTAGTAGCGTTCGAGCAGCTCAGTGACGACTTTTGGATCGGTGAACAACTGCTGCTCGAGGTGTTGGTCGGCGATGATTCGATCGAGCTCGTCGGGATC
>DASPWV010000490.1:0-5640 GCA_035637635.1 Vicinamibacterales bacterium
GCGTTCGGACATAAAACGCTGCGCTGTTGCGGCCCCAATTCGGCAGGAACACCTGCCGGTGGACCCCTTCGCGCGGACCTTCGTAGAGCGAATTCGCAACCACGCCGACGATCTCGATTGTCAGCTTCGATTGCGGGCCGACGCCGAATCCGACGCGCTTGCCGATGGCGCTCTTGCCAGGAAAGAAATGCTCCGCGAACTGGCGGTTCACAATCGCAACGGTGGATTCCTTCTTCGCTTCGAGCCGATTGAAGTCGCGCCCCTCGAGGAACGGAATCCTCATCGTCTCGAAATAGCCTGGCGACACTGCGTTCATGAACGCCTGCATGTCCTCGCCGTCCTTGGCCTGATGTCCCTCCGCGGACATCGTGCTGTCCCACTCGTCGCCGGCAAGAATGGGGACGCTCGCGAGCGCGGCGGAGTTGACGCCCGGTGCAGACCTCAGGCGGTCGACGAGGCGTTGATACAAATCGTTCGTTCGCTCGTTGTCGTACCCGCTCAGCGCCGGCGAAACCTGAAACGTGATGAGATTGTCGAGCGCGACGCCGGTGTCGGTTGCCTGCAGATTCTGCAGACTGCGGACGAACAAGCCGGCGCCGAACAGCAGCAGGAAGCCGAGCGCGACCTGCGCTGTGACAAGGCCCTTTCTGAGAAACAGCGATCCGGTTGCGCCGGCGATGGCACCGGCGGTGTCCTTGAGCGTCGTCCAGGGATCCGGCCGGCTCGCGCGCAGCGCCGGAAGCAGTCCGAACACGATTCCCGTAGCCAATGTGATCGCGAGAGTGAACGCCAGAATCCTGAGATCCGGCATGGGCTGAATGAGGAGCGGCTGCCCCTGCGCCGGGATGAGCGCAAGCAGGCCGCGCGTGAGCGCCACTGACAGGAAGACGCCCGCCGCCCCGCCCGCGAAAGACAACACCAGGCTTTCGACCAGCAGCTGACGCACGAGTTGCCGGCGCGACGCACCGAGCGACAACCGCACCGCGATTTCTCGTTGCCGCATGAAGCCGCGCGCGATGAGAAGATTGGCCACGTTCGCGCACGCGATGAGCAGCACCAGTCCCACCATGCACATGAGCACGAGCAGCGGCTTGGAAAAGTCGTTGCGCAGCGACGAATAGCCGATGGCGGCGCTCTCGAGAAGAAGCTTGCCCTGCAGGAACCGCTCGCGATCGTAGGCCGACCAGTCCTTCGCGCCCTCGAGCGTTGCTTCGTGGGTCCGGATTTGCGTGAAAAGTCCCTGCAGCGGCGGCTGCGCGGACTCGATCGTGTATCCCGGCTTGAGCCGGGCAAAGACCTGCACCCACCGCGCTCGCGGGTCGTCCATGTGCAGCCAATCCCATTCGGGCATGAGGACAGGCTTCATCAGGATGGGCACGCGAATCTGGGGCGCGCGCGCCGGATCGAGTCCGGCGAATCCGGCCGCGGATACGCCGACGATTGTCATGGGGTAGTTGTTGACGAGAATTTTCTTGCCGACAACCGATGGATCGCGCGCGAATCGACGGACCCAGTAGTCGTAGCCGAGGACAACGATCGGATGGCCCTGATAGACGCGATCGTCCTCGTCCGAATTGAAGACCCGGCCGATCGCCGCCTTTACACCGAGCGTCGTAAAGAAGTTGCCTGATACCATCTCGGCGTCGAGGCGTTCGGTCTGATTGTCGATGCTCACCGACGTCGCGATGAGCCGGCGGCACAGCACTTCGGCCAACGGCTCGGCGCGCTTTTGATACTCCTGGTAAATCGGATACGAGTGCATGCGGCTGCCCATGTTGCTGCCCATGTGCGGCCCTTGCTGATAGAGCATGACAAGCTGCTCGGGATGCGGCACTGGCAGCTTGCGCAGCAGGATTTGATCGACCAGTGTAAAGATCGCGGTGTTTGCGCCAATGCCCAGCGCCAGCGACAGGATGGCGACGATGGCAAACAGCGGGCTGCGGAGCAGTCCGCGGATGGCAAGACGAAGATTATTGGTCCAAAGGGTCATGAGGCTCAGTTAGACGGCGCTGGACGGTTCGAGGTTGGCATCAGGGCGTTTGCCGTAACCGCAGGAGGAAACCGTCATCCGCCGCGTAGTGTGTCGCGTGTAAACTCTTACGCAGATCGGAACTCAGTGGTTGCAATCGTCTGGGAAATCGAAATCCGCGAGGGACATGCTGCTCAGTTCGAGCGTTTCTACGGCGCGGACGGAAACTGGACCAAGCTGTCCAGGCGCAGCCGCTCTTTTGTCGGCAGCTCGTTCCTCAAGGATATCGCACACGGCAATCGGTACCTGCTCCTGGAGTATTGGAGCGAGATGCTGGTGTACGAGCGGTATCTTGCGAAGGTGGGAGACGAGGTGCGCGCGCTCGAAGCCGAGCGCGCGAAGTACGTCGAGCGAATCGAGCCGATCGGCGTTTTCAACGCGCTCAATGTCCCGGATCGTTTCGGTCCGGCCTGGTCGCGACGGTCGGGATGAGGTAAGGCGGTCGATAGTCTGCGATGCGAACATCGCGCGCTGTCGACTGTCACCTGACTTGTTTACTTCTCAGAAACGCGGAACGTTCGCGTTCCGACAGACTGACCATCCACCAGCACGTCGACGGTGTAGTCGCCTTCCGGGAATCTCCCTGAATTCTGAATATGGAACTCGGTGGCCGCGTCGTCGCGATAAGACACTTTCTTTTCCGCCTCGCTGACCAGTCGACCAAAGTACATCCACCGAACGGCGATCGTGCCGACGCCCGCGTCGGTTGTCAGCACCGAAACATAGATTGTGTCCGACGGTTTGAAGAGCGCTGCGTGGCTCGCGATCGTATTATCGGGATTCAGCGATCGCCCGAGCTGGATCGTGTTGACACGAAGCGGACCGCTCGGTCCGCATGCGGAGAGCGAAACCAAGGCCACGACCAGCACCGCGACGGCGCGCATCGCCATTCATTCTAGTGGCGTCGGACCCGTAGCGGCCGGTCTTCAGACCGGCCGCTTACAAATCACTGCCGGTGGCCGCCCGTGCTCTTGCCGGCAGATGATCTGTCGTCCTCTTGCCGTCGCGGAGTAGCCTCGTCGCCCGCCTCGATTGCATCGGTGGCACTCTCCACTCGAATAGTCGACGAATTGCTGCGAACCGCAACGACAACGGCCTCACCTACGATCGACGGATCTCTACCGTCGCGGCCGCGCCGCGAGAGCGTCAGCCGCTGACCGTTTTGCATGCCTTGCTCGCTTCCGCGATCGATCACCATGAGCCGTTGCGGCGCCCCGAGCAGCCGGCCATCGTCCGCGAACAGAATGCGCGCGGCGTCTTCAGACGCGGGTGTTGCCGCGCGAGCGAATGCGAACTGCACCAACGGCACGAGCAGATCACCTTGCATCAGCTCGTCACACGCATGGATGACAATGGCGGTTGCGGAGTCTTCAGTTGTGCTCACGATTTGCACCAAGCCTGCGGCGTGTTCGGCGATCTTCGCGGCGTCCGCACGGCTCTTGGCTCGAAAGTACCGAACAGCGACGAGATTCTGTCCGACATCGAGGCCGCTGCGCGTCCCGCTCGTGAGAACCAGTTCGTCGCCCTTCGAGTACAGAATGCGCCCGTACTTGTAACGATGCGATGCGATGGCGCCAATTGGTGTGCGCGTCGCGCCGGGCTGTGCGGGTCCGCACAATGCTTCGAGCTGGTCGGCCGCTACAGGAACGATTGCCGGCGGTGGCGGCGGCACATAGCGTGGCGGCGGCTTTGGCGGATCAACCGGCGCTTTGGCGACGACCACGACGTTCTCGGTCATGTGCGCGAGCTTCAAGCGCTCCACCAGCGATAGCTGCCCGCCGGCGTACACCACAACCTGGCGAATAGCCGGTTCGAAGCCGTCCAGCTCAAACGTGAGCTTGATTGCGCCGGCGTGCAGAGCGCTCATGTCGAAGCGCCCGACGCTGTCTGTTACTGTGGTCGAAAGCACATGGCCGTCGGCCGACGAGGCGACGATTGTGACTCCGGGCAGCACGCCGCCGGAGGTGTCGGTGACTTCACCACGAACGAGCGCGACGGCGGGTTGTGCCAGCGCGTGGCTTGGGAAGACCGCGGAAACGGTGAGCAAGACGATGACGACGAAACGGGTTCGAGATGAGACGTGCACAAGATCGGCATCGGCTCGAACGGCGCCAAACTGTAGAGCCTCTGTGATCACGTGGGAGAAGGGGCTTTGGGCGCGTCGTCACGCGGGACTGAATGAAAACTGGAAACTGAAAATTCACAGTCTCTGAAGTCGCGTCCTCCATCTCTGTGCAGTACAGTCACGAAATCGTGACGAAACATCGTCCGGTCCTTCTACTGCTGGTCCTCGGAATAGGCGCCGGCTGCCGCGCCACGCCGCCTGCCGCCACAGCGAATACCTCCGGCGACGGCGCCTTCACATCGCTGGCGCATGAAATCCTCGAAGACCACTACAAGCGAAATCCGAACGACGCGACGTATCTTGGCGTCCACAAGTACGATGAGCAGCTGCAGGATTTTTCACCGGCCGGCATCGCCGCCGACATTGCTGCTGCTCGCGCCTTTCGAGAGCGGCTCGACTCGATCGACGGCAGCGGGCTGTCGCTGGACGCACGCCTCGATCGCGAATTTCTGCAGCGCCAGATGGACGCCGCGGTTCTGCAGCTGGAGGTGGTCAAGCGCTGGGCCGACGATCCCGACAGCTATACCAGCGCGATGACCACGGCCGTCTACATGATCATGAAGCGAAGCTTCGCGCCCCCGGCCGAGCGCTTGAAGCTGGTTATCGCGCGTGAGAAGAAGATGCCCGCGTTTCTTGAACAGGCGAAACAGAATCTCCAAAACCCTGCGCGCATCTTCACCGAGATCGCTATCGAGCAGATAGACGGCAATCAGCGCTTCTTCTCGACGGACTTGCCTCTCGCGTTCAAGGAGGTGCCGGACCAAGGCCTCGTCGGCGAATTCAAGTCGACGAACGACGCTGTCATCGCGGTGCTAGCCGAGTACAAAAAGTGGCTTCAACAAGAATTGCTGGCGAAATCGAACGGATCGTTTGCTCTTGGTGCCGAGAGCTACGCGAAGCTGCTCGCCGCGACTGAGATGGTGGATCTTCCGCTCGACCGCCTCCTTGCCGTTGCGGAAAGCGATCGACAAAAGAACGAGGCAGCGTTAGTTGAAACGGCCAGGAAGCTTGACGCGAAGAAAACGCCGGAGGACGTCCTCCTGGGTATCGAGGCGGATCATCCCGCGCCAGGAGCGCTGCTCAAGACCACGCAGGACGCGCTCGACTCGCTCCGGCAATTCATCATCGAGAAGAAGATCGTGACAATTCCGGCGTCGGAGGCGGCGCGTGTGCAGGAAACGCCGCCGTTCATGCGTTCCACGACGTCGGCGTCCATGGATACCCCAGGTCCGTTCGAGGTGAAAGCGACGGAGGCTTACTACAACATGACGCTTCCGGACCCGCGTTGGCCACAGGCGAAGCAGGACGAATTCATGCGGCAGTGGTACTACGCGTCGATCTCGAACGTCTCCGTTCACGAGGTGTATCCGGGACACTACGTGCAGTTTCTCTACGCCAAGGGATTCCCCACCGAACCGCGCAAAGTGTTCGGCGCCAACACGAACGTCGAAGGCTGGGCGCACTACTGCGAGCAGATGATGATCGA
>DASPWV010000491.1:0-2665 GCA_035637635.1 Vicinamibacterales bacterium
GACGCCGGCCATTACCGCTTTCTGCGGCTGCCCGTAGGCACCTATCGAGTCCGGTTCTCGCTTGCGGGGTTTGCGTCGGTCGAGCGAGCGAACGTGGTGTTGAACTCGGCGTTTACCGCCACTATCAACGCGGAGCTCAAGGTCAGCGCGTTGCAGGAAACTCTCACGGTCACCGGCGAGTCGCCGGTGGTGGACGTTCGCACGACGACTACTCAGCTCGTCATCACGGACGATGTCATCAACTCCATCCCGAGCTCCCGCAATGTCATGGACATGGCGAAGTTCGTTGTCGGACTGTCGATGGGCCGGCCCGAGGTCGCCGGATCGGAATCGTCAAGTTACGGCACGGGCTGGAAGATTCACGGCAGCCGCGGACAAGATCGCAACTATACCTTCGATGGTGTGCTCGCCACGTCGTGGTTCAGCGGTGGAGACGCCGTACAGGGATACGGCGCGACCGGCGCCAATCAGGAGGTGAACTATCAGACCACCGCCATCCCGGCATCGATGTCGACCGGCGGCGTTGCCATGGCAATGGTGACGAAGAGCGGCGGCGCCAACTTCAGCGGCAACCTGTTCGCATCGGGCTTCAACAAGGGAATGCAGTCGTCGAATCTCGATCAGGCGCTGCGAAACCGCGGCGTGCGGGCGACGAGCGGCGGTAAGCAGGCGTATGACGTCGATGGCGGACTCGGTGGCCCGATCCTCAGGGACAAGGCCTGGTTCTTCGGATCGGCGCGACTCTGGTCGTACACCAGCCTCCTCGCCAATCAGTTCGCGCTCGATGGATCCCAGGCCGAGGAATACATCCGGCGTGACGACGAGTTCGTCAAAGCGACGTGGCAGGTCGACAAGACGAAGCGGTTCACACTGTCGGACTATCGTCAGAACATCTACAACCCATATCGCCGCTCGGGTGCGGACTTCGTGCAGCCCGAGGCGGCCAACATCAATACCTACAACCCCTGGAACTATTTCGTCATCGGCAGCTGGACGGGCACGCCGTCGAACGCGTGGATCTACGAGCTGCGGTTCAGCAAACAACACAAGTTGACGAGAGAGCGCTATCGCCCGGAGGTCGGGCCGAACGACGTCGCGCGCCTTGACATCGCCACATCGGTGTTATCGGGCGCGCCGACGCGGATCCGCGAAGGCACACCGGGAAATACCACACTCGTATCCGGATCGATCACGCGCTTGTCGAACTGGCTTGGCAGTCACGAGCTCGAGGCGGGCACGCAGTACGACTTTGGCGGATATGGAACGAAGAACGAATATCACGGCGACATCTTTCTGCGTTTCCGTAATGGTGCTCCCGATTCCGTCGATCTCCTGAACACGCCGATCGATTCGGATAACCGAGGACGTCGCGTCGGGATTTACGTCCAGGATCGCTGGATGATCGCCAACCGGCTGACGCTGAACATCGGCGCGCGCTACGACTACCTCCATCTGTATGTGCCGGATCAGGTTTCGGCGGCCGGGGCATGGGTGCCCGAGCGCAGGCTGTCCGCCTTCGACGTGATCACCTGGAACAACGTTGTCCCGCGCATCGGCGTCGCGTACGACTTGACTGGCGCCGGCCGCACGGTGCTGCGCGGCAGCTTCAGCAAGTACATGGGCAACGAGGGCGTCGCGCTCGCAGAATCGCTCAATCCGAATTTCATGTCGACCAATCGCTGTGCCTGGACCGACGTGAACGGGGATCGGTACGCGCAGGCGAACGAACTGAGTCGGTGCGCCGGGTTCAGCGGAGGCGTGACCACGATCGTCGATCCGGAATTGCGGCGACCGTTCAATCGCGAATACAGCCTCGGCATCGACCACGAGTTGGCCGCCAATCTCAAGGTTTCGATCATGGGGTATCGCCGCGAGAATCGGGACCTGCGCGCCACTCGTAACCGCGCCGTCCCGTTCGAGAGCTACATTCCGGTCGTCATTAGTAACCCGCTGACGAATCAGCCGTTGACGATTTACAACCAGAACCCGGCGACAACCGGGCGGCAGGACAACATCCTGACGAATTCCTCCAAGCTGGATACAACCTACAACGGCGTGGAAATCTCATTCCTCCGGCGGTTTGCGAAGGATACGCAGGTGAGCGGCGGCTACCATTACGGCAAAGACCTGGGGCGGATTGCCGCGGGCGAGCTCAACGATCCGAACGCCGACATCTTCGCGTACGGCGCGATTGGCGACGACGAGCCGCACCAGTTCAAGTTGTTGGGGAGCACCGTGCTGCCGGGCCGAATCTCGTTCAGCGGGTCGTTCATCGCGAATTCCGGCCACCCGCGCGTGCGCCAACTCAATGTGGGCCGAGATCTCGTCCCAACGTTGACGCGTGCAACGCAAACCGTGCGCCTCGAGCGGAACGACGACGTCCGCTACGACAAGTGGGTCATGCTGGATCTGCGAGTGGGGCGCGTGTTCGCGATGCGCGGCGTGCGGCTCGAGCCGTTTGTCGATGCGTATAACCTCACTAATGCGAACACGGTTCTTACGGATGTCACAACGATCGGTCCGAACCTGGGCGTCGTGTCGAGAACGATCAATCCACGCGTGGCTCGCGTGGGAGGCAAGTTGACGTTTTGAACGAGTCGAGGGCGGGCTTTATCCGGATAATTCACAAACGCGTCGTCGCTGCACGCCGTTTGCGACGAAAACC
>DASPWV010000492.1:0-3086 GCA_035637635.1 Vicinamibacterales bacterium
GACGAGGGGTTCAACGCGCAAACCGAGCGGTACGAGGACCTCGTGCAGGCTGGCGTGATCGACCCAACCAAAGTGGTCCGATCGGCACTGCAGAACGCAGCGTCAATCGCCTCGCTGCTGCTGACAACCGAAGCAGTCATCTCGCTGATCCCCGAAGAGCAGAAGAGCGCTGCAATGCCCGGTGGCGGCATGGGCGACATGTACTAAGAGGAATACGTCGGGCAGGCGCTGGAGAAACGGCGCCGCCCGATTCATTTGGAAGGGAGTGCCGCATGAACACAATGGGGCAGGAGAACGTTGCCGGCGTCCGCGAACCCGCCGAAGTGACGCAGTTTGAACTGCTTGCCGCACGCATGCCAAGCGCCCTGGCGCGACTCCGGCCCATGGATGCTACGAGCGCCGGGATGGTGCGTTTTCTGACGCGGGTCCCTGGTTCTGTGGAGCATACCCAGCCTCGACGTCGCACTAGCGGTTCGATCCGTGCCGGCAAGCGGCGCAGGAATCAGCAGGCACGCTCGTGACGCAAGTCCTTGCGTTCTGCGGCGATGTCCTTGGCGTGCTCGCGATCGGATTGTCGCTGCCTGTCGCGATCCTGCTCGTCGGCATGCCGGTGGCGCTCGTCGTCAGGCTTGTTCTGGAACTTTTGCAGCGGGTGTGACATTCATGTTGCTCATCATCGGTCTTCTTATCTTGCTGACCACAATGGTCATCGCGCCGAAATTGCAGCTTCTCGCCGGCAAAAAAACTGTGGAGCTCGGCTGGATGAGCCAGGAGTGGCTCGCCGAACATCGCGCATCGCATCCCTCGTAAGCGCCACCGGTTCGCCGCGGCAATCAACCTCGAGGATCTTGCCGTGCTACCATCGGCGTGCCTTGCGGCCGGAGCCGGCGATGTTCGTCTGTCGGTATTAGCCAGCGGCGTTCACAGTCTGTCAGACCTGGCGGCAACGGATTCAACCGATCGTATTTGCTCGCGCCGGCCTCGCAAAGCGCATCCTGGACATCAGATAGCTCCGCTTCGAGCAACTGGCGTCGCGGTCGAGCACGGTGACCTCATGGCCATCGCGCGCCAGCAGGAGCGCCGTGCCGAGCCCGCAGATACCGCCGCCAACGATCAGAACGGACATCGCCTCTCTGTACCGCTGCCGGCGAGGCGCGGTCAAGTCTTCCGACTCATGAGAGGAGTCGCTCACGGACTGAGGCGTGCCGGTTGCGAACAGGCGATGTTCGCAAGCGAACGTCGCCGCAGCGAACGTCGCCGCAGTGAACGTCGCCGCAGTGTTGTCGCCGCAGTTGACGCGGCGGCAGCGATCGCCACAATGAATAGTCATGACATCGCGCCTGCTGTGGTCGGTGTTGAGCGCTGCTGCGATAACAGCCGGCACGACTGCCGGGAGCGGACGCGCGGCGATTCAGCCGGAACTCGCCGACCGCGTGATGAAGCTCACGCGCGACTCGTCGTGGAGACTCGTTTCCTCGATACCGCTGTCGTTCAGGACCTTCCATCCGCAGGGCATGGTGAAGATCGGAGATCACTTCATCGTGTCGTCCGTTGAAGTCCGCGTCCCGACCAGGCGGCTGCCGCAGATCGTTGACGGCCACGATCGCGATACAGGCGAGGGCGCCGGTCACCTGTTCAAGATCGATGCAACCGGAAAGCTCGTCGCGGATGTGACGGTGGGAGAGGGCACCGTTTACCACCCGGGCGGCATCGATTACGACGGCACGAACGTGTGGGTGCCGGTCGCTGAATACCGGCCCAATAGCCGATCGATCATCTACCGTGTCGATCCCGTGACGATGACCGTCACACGTGTGTTTGCCTTCGACGATCACATCGGCGCAATTGTCCACGCCACCGACGATCGGACGCTGCACGGCGTGAGCTGGGGGTCGCGTTATTTCTATCGTTGGACGCTCGACGCCGGTGACAGAGTGACAAACACCGCCGCTGCGCGGGACAGGCTGGTAACGGTCAACCCTTCGCATTACGTCGACTATCAGGACTGCAAATACGCGGGAGCCCAGCGCATGCTCTGCACCGGCGTGACGGAGATATCTCGCGCGACGGATGCGTCGCCCTTCCGGCTGGGTGGAATCGATCTCATCGATCTGCGTGATGGTCGACCGCTGCACCAGGTCCCTTTACTCCTCTGGACGGCCACTGGGTTGGACATGACGCACAACCCCGCCTGGCTCGAGGCAACGCCAACGGGAATCCGCGGCTACTTCATGCCTGAAGACGATGTGTCGAAGCTTTACATCTATGAGGTGACGCCGTAAAGCAGGTTCGCGGCGAGGGTATAGACATTCTTTACCCAAGGCTATAGAGTGTCTATATGGTGGCCACCAAACATCACAAGAACCGCATCGAGCTGCTGCAAGGCACGCTCGATCTTCTGATCCTCGAGACGCTGCGCTGGGGCCCCAGCCACGGCTACGGCATCAGCCAGGCTCTTCGCGCGCAGTCCGCCGACGTGTTGTGTGTCGACGCAGGGTCGCTCTATCCGGCACTTCACCGGCTCGAGCGCCAGGGCCTCGTCCGCGCCGAATGGGCGATCTCGGAAAACAAGCAACGGACGCGCGTGTACAGACTCACGCCCGCCGGTCGTCAGCGGCTGGCGGGTGAACGCTCCAAATGGGAGCAGTTGTCCGCGGCGATCGAAAGCGTTCTCAATCGCACGCGGCCGAGCGAATCATGAGGCTCCCTCTTTGGCGCCGCCGGCAGGATGAAGAGCTGGACGAGGAGTTGCGGAGCCATCTGCAAATGGCGATTCGCGATCGCGTCGAGCGTGGCGAGTCCCTTCAGCAGGCCACTGATGCTGCGAGGCGGGAGTTCGGCAACGTGCTGCTGGTGAAGGAGACGACCCGCGACATGTGGGGTTGGGTCTCGATCGAGCAGCTCTGGCAGGACCTCGTGTACGCCGGTCGTGCCTTGCGCCGGACACCGGGATTTACGACGGCCGCGGTGCTGACGCTGGCGCTTGGCATCGGTGCGAACGCCGCGATGTTCAGCGTCGTGTATGCAGTGATCCTCAGACCGCTGCCGTTTCCGGACGCCGATCGCCTGATGGCGATCAATGGCCT
>DASPWV010000493.1:0-2769 GCA_035637635.1 Vicinamibacterales bacterium
AGCAGCCGTACTCCGACGAGATCACGATCGGACTCGAGCGTGAAGTGATGTCCAACGTTTCAGTCGGGGCAACGTACTATCGACGAAACAACGGACGCCGGTTCAGCGGCATCAACCGGGCAGTGCCGCTCAGCGCGTACACGCCGACAACGGTCACGGCGGCTGATGGCGCCACGATCACCGTGTACAACCAGGATCGCGCGACACTGGGCGCCGCTGACCGTCTCATCACGAACGTGGACGGTCTCGACGATACCTATAACGGCGTCGAATTCACGGCGGTGCGGCGGATGACTGGCCGCTGGCAGCTTGTCGGCGGTCTGACCATTGGAAAAGACGAAGGCGTCTACGATCGCGGATTGAACGACGATTTCTACAATCCCAATCTGAATCTCAATCGCGCGGACTCGATCATCAGCCAGGACAGCACGTACGTCGGCAAATTGATCGGCACCTACGTCTTCCCGGCACGCGTGACCGTCAGCACGAACCTGCGGTATTTCACCGGGCAGCCCGTTCTGAAGCAGTACACCGTGCGCGGCTTGAATCAGGGCACGGTGAGCGTGCTCGCCGAGCCGCGTGGCGTGACGCGCCTGGATGACGTGACGCTCTGGGATCTGCGAGGCTCGAAAGTGTTTCGCTTCTCAGGACGCCGGCAGGTCGAAGTGATGCTCGACGCGTTCAATCTTCTGAACCAGTCCGCGAAGACGGTCGTCAACACGAACATCGGACCGACGTTTGGCAGCCCGATCTCGATTCTGCCGCCACGTGTGCTGCGGCTCGGCGCGCGGGTGATTTTTTAACGGCGCCAAGGCTAGAGTGCCTAGGGTGACTAGGGTGCCTAGAGTGCCTAGAGTGCGGAGTGCCGCAGCACTTCAGGCACCTTAGGCACTTCAGGCACCTCAGGCACTCTATGACTGCGGCAGGAGTCCTTTCCAGAGCTCCATTCGCGGGCCGATCGCGTCACCCGTCCCGCCACGTACCGCCCCGGCTCCGTCGAGGTGGAGCGACGCGCGAGTCATGTGCGTTATCCAGTCTTTCGACGACATGAGTGTGTCGAGTTCTTCCGGATTGCCCTTGATCAGAAAGAATCCATTCAGATCCCCGCCATGCGGGTCCAGAAACACGATGTCGAACGACTGAATATTCGTGCTGCGTTGCTGTTCGCTCAAGTACTTGACGAAGTCGTCGAAATGAGCGGCGCTGATATGTTCCCGTCCGGGCAGCGGACGATTCCAGCCAAACACAATTACATTGGATGTCATGAGGGACTCTCCTTCCCCGCGTAGATGTGCGGCGCCCATGCGCCCCTGGAGCTCCGGGTCGGCGGCACTCTACCACTGGATCTGCACCGTGCGACTCATTTTGGCTGCACGAGCGGGGGAATCGTCGCGACACTCTTCGCATCCGGCTGTTTGACCTCGAGCTGCTGCGCCAGAAACGCGAGCCGGTCTCGGGTCGCATCGGCGTTCAGCGCATGCGGCGCCTCGTAGATCTGCAGCGTTTTCGGATCACTGACATAGGGGAGGTACTGCCGTGCGACATCCGGGTTCAGCATGTCCTCTCCGGTCGCAAATTGCAGCAGCTTCGCCACGCCTTCTGAGTGCCGCGTGTACTTGCCAGGATCCAACCATGTGTACGTGGCGGCAAACGTGTCGAACTTCTCGGGCCCGACCTTCTGGCGATAATCCTGGTATGTCTTGGTCTTCAGATTGACCTCGTCCGACAGCGGCCCGGCCATCACGACCACGGCGTTCAGCCGCGGCTTCTCAATCCCGCTCAAAAACCCGCCGACTTCGCCGTTGCAGCTATGTCCGACGTATGCGACGCGTTTCGGATCGACATCCTTCCGCGCGACCAGCAGATCGATCCCGCGCCGGGTGTTCACGATCTGCTGGACCAGCACGTCCACCTGCTGCAGGTTCAACGGTATCTGGTTCCGGTTGAAGCCGGGGCGCGCGATGACATGGTCGGGCAACAGCGCGACGACACCCGATCGCGCCAGCACCACCGCCTCCTCCAGAAATTCAGTTCGATTGAGCTGCGCCGAACCCGGCATGCACCAGTGGCCGTACACGACGGCAGCGAATGGTCCATCACCCGGCGGGACGACGAGATATGCCGTCACGGTGCTGCCGTTCGGCCCAATTGACGCTGCACGATTGCCGGACGGCGCCTTGAAAGAGATGTCGTGAATCTTGATCCCGCCGCGATCCTGAACGCCGGCTTCCTTGACGGACAGCGCAGCGTTCTGATCGTAGGCCCAGTGCTTCAACAGTTCGTCGTACGAGTCCCGTTGCGCAATCCCAAACCACGCAAAGAAAAGCGCTGTGATTATTCGCGTCATCGAATTCTCCCGTTGGCGGGCGGGGCTGAAGCCCCGCCACTACAAACCGCCGCGGCTCACCTGCTCCCAGACGCGCAGGAAGTTTCCACCCATAATCTTGCCGATCTCATCGTCCGAGTAACCGCCGTCCATGAGCCCTTCGACAATCGCGCGGAAGTTTGCCTCTTCGCCAAAGGCCTCGAAGTAGCTCATGCCGCGCAGGTCGCTCCCAATCGCCACGTGATCGACGCCGGCGAGGCGCTTCACGTGATCGATGTGGCGGACCATGCCGGCCGGCGTCTTGAATTCCGCCGCGGGCCAGATGCCGATGATGCCGCCCTTCGCCGAAATCGCGCGGATCTCGTCGTCGGTCAGATAACGGTCCGCGCTGTGGAGCGCCTTTGCGCCCGTGTGGCTGAACAGAATGGGCTCGGTCGACGTCT
>DASPWV010000494.1:0-3253 GCA_035637635.1 Vicinamibacterales bacterium
ATGCGCCCGGCGTCGTGGTTCCGCTGCGGCCGTTCTGGGGAATCATCGCAGTGGCGCCCCCGCTTTCGATGGGCCGTGTGCCGAGCCCGCCGCCCGGCATCTTCGGGGGCAACATGGACAACCGCGACCTGGTCGCCGGCACAATCCTCTACCTGCCGGTATTCGTGCCCGGCGCCCTGCTTTCCGTGGGCGACGGTCACGCGGCGCAAGGCCACGGTGAGGTCTGCGGAGGCGCAATCGAAACATCGCTGAAAGGCGAGATTCAGGTTTTCGTTCGCAAGAACTCGCCGATCAAGATGCCTCGCGCAGAGACCCCGACCCATTACATGACGATGGGATTCAGCGAAGATCTCGACGAGGCGGCAAAGATCGCCACACGGCAAATGCTCGATTGGATGACCGAGCTCAAGGGCATCAGCCGCGAGGACGCGTACATGGTCGCGAGCTCGGCAATGGATCTCGTGGTCACGCAAGTGGTCGATGGGACCAAGGGCATTCATGCCCTGCTCCCGAAGGCCATCTTCACGCGGTGAATCGATCAATTGCTCTTCTTGAGGAAGGCGGCAACCTCCGTATTCATCGTGGCCTCGAGGTTCTTCCCTGCAGTCGCCAGCTCGCCCGAGAGCTCCTCGAACACCGTGTAGCTCCACCTGGTCGGCGCGCCATCGCCGCTGCCGACAACGCTCGTCAACGTGGCGAGCTTCTGATAGAGGCCCTTCGGCGGCAGCCGCATTTGATCCGCTTCAACCACGCGCGTCAGCGTCGTTTCGATCGCCCCCAGCTTCTGGTTGATTCGGGTGTAGAGCTCTTTATCGAATCCACCGCTGCGCGCGCGTTCCTGCACCTGCTTGCGTACATCCCGCAGCCGGGTGATCGTGTCGGCAGCTTGCGAAACCTTGTCCCGCACCTGAGTCCAGAGGGTGAACTGCGCGGTGAGATCCGCGTCGGTCACCGACAGGCGGGGATCCTTCCGAATCTCGAACGGCTCCTGCTGCTTGCCGCCGGCGGTCTCGAGCTCCACGGAGTATCGGCCCGGCGGCGCAACCGGTGCCGACGCGCGCGGCCATTGCTGGCTTGTCAAGATGCCGGGCGCCGCCAGCTGCCGTGCATTTGGATAGCGCATGTCCCACACGAAGCGATTCGTTCCGGGGCGGACTGAGACGCGCCGTGTCCCCGGCCCATCGCTCGCAAAGCTGGCCACGAGCTGTCCGCTCGCATCCTTGAACGTGATCTTGACGGGGCCGCTTGGCGCGTCCTTCAAGTAATAGGTCACCACGACGCCGTCGGGCGGGTTCTGGCCCGCATCCAGGTAGACGCGCCGTGTCTCGCCGCCTTCCATGCGGACATCGCGGTAGCCCACGCCTGAAACTCCCGAGCGCCCGTAGCCGGTCACGCTGCTGCGCGACTCACGATCGCCGATTGGCGGCAGCTTGCCGCCTCCCTCGCCGCCGCCGCTCATGACGGGAAGGATGCGGTCCGTTGGCGGAACCTTGAACACGTGCGCTGCCGCCTGCATCGTCTGTTCTGACACGTCGCGCAACAGACTGATGTCGTCCATGATCCAGAAACCGCGCCCATGTGTCCCGATCACGAGGTCCGAGTTCTTGACGAGCAGATCATGGACGGGAACCGCCGGCAGGTTGCGGCGCAGCGATTGCCAGGATGCCCCGTCGTCAAATGAGACGTAGACGCCGGTTTCGGTACCAGCATAGAGGAGACCGGGACGCACAGGATCTTCGCGAATGACTCGCGCAAAATCGTTCTCTCGAATGCCGTTCGTGATCTTCTGCCACGTCCGGCCGTAGTTGCCGGTCTTGTAGAAGTACGGCGTCTGATCGTTCATCAGATAGCGATGGGCAGCGAGATACGCCGTGCCTGGTTTGTGTCGGGAGACGTCGATCGTCGCGACGCTGAACCACGCTGGCCACTCCTTCGAGGAGACGTCGGTCCAGGTTTTTCCTGAATCGCGTGAAACGTGGACGCGGCTATCGTCTGAGCCGGCCCACAGTTCACCTTTCGTCACCGGCGACTCCGCGAGCGTCCGAATGACGCTCGCAATCGTATGACCGAACGACGTCGACGTAATGGGTCCGCCGACAATCTCCTGCATCTTGCTGGTATCGTTCGCCGTCAGATCGGGACTGATGATGTTCCAGCTCTGACCCTGATCGGTCGATCGGAATACGCGATTGGCAGCTACGTAGAGCACGTTGGGATCGTGCGGCGACAGCATGAGCGGGAAGTCCCAACGGAACCGGTATTTGAGATCCTTGGTGGCTTCTGAGGCGTACTGGTCCTCGGGCCAGACCGTGATCACGCGGTCCTCCCGCGTCCGATGATCGTAACGGCTCATCGCGCCGACGCCGCCCGGAGAGCTGCCGATCGATCCCGAGAACACGATGTTGGCATCGTCGGCACGGACGGCGATGTAACCGCTCTCCGATCCGCCGACCCAGTACGCCGCCCCCAGGCCGATGGCGCCGTCGTGGGTCCGGCTCGGCACACTGATGGCGGAGTTGTCCTGCTGCGTGCCGTACACGCGATACGGATACTGGTTGTCGACGGCGATGTGATAGATCGCGGCGGTCGGCTGGTTGTAGATCGATGACCACGTGACGCCACCGTTGAGCGTCACATTCGCGCCGCCGTCGTTGCCCTCGATCATGCGATCCGGATTGCGCGGATCGATCCACACGTCGTGGTTGTCGCCGTGCGGCGTAGCAATCTGGTTGAACGACTTGCCACTGTCTGTTGATTTGAAGAAGTCGTACGACATCACGTAGACCGTGTCGGGATCCTTCGGATGCGCGTACACTGTGTTGTACGACGCCGGCATGGTTCGCAGATAGCGCGCCTCGTTGACGCGCTGCCACGTCGCGCCGCTGTCGTCGGAGCGGAACAGCGCGCCATCCGCTGCCTCGATGAGCGCCCATACTCGGCCCGCCTTAGCGGGCGAGGCTGCGAGCCCGATCCGGCCTTTGATCCCCTGCGGCAGCGGACGATCGTTCAGGGGCACCCAGGTATCGCCGCCGTCAGTCGTCTTGTAGAGCCCGCTATCGGGGCCGCCGCTGATCTCGTCCCAGGGCGTTCGGACGAATTGCCAGAGGCTCGCATAGAGCACCTGCGGGTTGATCGGATCCATCGCCACGTCGATCGCGCCCGCACGATCGCTTTTGAACAGCACGCGCTGCCAGGTCTTGCCGCCATCTTTCGATCGGTACACACCGCGCTCCGGGTTCGGGCCAAACGTCTG
>DASPWV010000495.1:0-10448 GCA_035637635.1 Vicinamibacterales bacterium
AACGCTCAGCACGCCGACGAGCACAGGAACGAGTCGCCTCCTGCCGCGCAATTCGAGACGTTCACAGCACGCGGTGAGCCCGATGGCGCTCAGAATCGCGATTCCCAATACGACGAGCAAGCCGAAGCGCGCGGCTGCGCGAAACAGCGAGAGCCCGTGGATTGCCGCGAGGACGTCGAATGGTGCGAAGAAACGCGTTGAGGGACCGAGCGAGAGCCAGAACCCGAACACAACAAGAAGCACGAAGAACAGCGGTATTGCGGCCTCTCGCCGCGCCGCGCCTCGATTCCTGACGACGGCATTGCCGATGGAGACCGCGCCGATCGCAGCGAGCAGCAGCGCAATCCATCCGAGAAACAACGTTTGCTCGCCCCAGATCCAGCGACAGTCGACGTTGAACGTGCGCTCGACAAAACGACCAACCCACGTGTCTTCCGGCGGCCCGAGGTACGCGGCAAGATCCGCGGCGTAGTACGGACCGTTTGTGGCGGGCGCCTCGCGTGCCACGGCCAGGTAGGGCAGAGCGAGCCGCACGAGCACGGCGGCGCTCAGCGCGGCAGCGACGGCGACGTGATCCGCCCACCTGCCAAACTGCTTTGGCGGCTTGACGACGCACAACCAGAGGAGCCACGCGGGCACAAGGACGGCGACGATGACTGCCAGATACCACGAAGTCAGCATCTGAACGAGCGTGACGGCCGTCGCCGCGAGCATCCGAGTCCAGGTGGGGCGTTCGTGCCATCGTTCGAAGAGCCACATCGAGAGCGGCATCCAGGCGGTCCACTGCAATTGCAGATGGCCGATGTGCGACATCCGGAAGAAGCTCCACGCGAAGACCAGGCCGGCGGCAAATGCGGCGAGATGCCGACCGGTGAAGCGAAACGCGAGCAGGTGCGCCGCCATTGCGTTCGTCCAGAACGCCGCGAGCCACAACAGCGAAAACACGAGCACGGGATTGGCGTGTGCAACTGTCAGCGGCAGCGCGAGGAGTCCGAGACCCAGCATGTGCTCGGTATAGGCGAGCGCATGCGGCGCCGGGTAGAACATGTTCGCGTCGAAGAGCGGCCGTCCGTGAAGCAGCGCGTGGTTGGACCACGCGATGGTCCAGATAATCAGCCGGCCATCTCCGGCAAAGCTGGCACTGGCCAATTCCGACAAATCGATGAACGACACCGCCATCGCAAGAGTGATGGCGAGATAGAGGCAGCCCGCACGGATCCATGGATGTCGCCACAGAACGCGCAATCGCACCGGCCGTTTTCCGACCCGTTCGGCGGAGGATCCGATCGGGAGCGCCATCGGACGTAAGATACACAGCGCCATGGCAGATTTGGAGGACCATCATGGCGATCAAATCTTTCTGTATTTCGCTCGTCGTCGTTGCCACGATCCTGGTTTCGCCGGTTCGGCTCGCGGCGCAGACCAATCCGTTCGACCCACCGCCTGGACCGAAGCGCGTAGACCTGAGCGGCTCGACTGGACTCATGTTTTCCACGGACTGGAGCAACCTCGTTCTGCTTGGCAGCGTCTCGCCGGCAAGCGGCGTGCTCGAGCAGGTGCTGGTCCGCGATCTCACGCGAGACCCCGGTGCGGTGTACGACGGTGCCGCGACCTACTGGCGGGGCAGATACGGGTTTCGTGCGCACGGCGGCTTCTCGCGATCGTGCCTTTCGGTGGGCGGCACGTGCACGGCGCTGAACGGCGCTTCGGAAGCCGTGAAGGTCAATACGTGGATGTACGACGTCGGCGGCGCGATCGGACTCCTCGACTACCGGCCGGCCCGGTGGGCGTGGCCGTATGTGTTCGCCGGTCTGGGCGGTGTCACCTACGACATCAAGCAAATCGCCGGTCCGCCTGTCACGTTCATTGAAAGGCCGCCGACGCGGGGGAGCGATGGGGCGGTCATCGTTCGCGATACACCAGGCGATCTGCTCATCTCGATTGACGAGCTCGGCATCGAGACTGAAGTCGCGCTCAACTTCGGCGTCGGCACTGATTTCCGCATACCGCTCGGGGCAACGAGCGTGGGCGTGCGGCTCGAGCTATCCGATCACATGCATCACTCGCCGATCGATCTTCGCGTGAGGGATCTCGATACGCGCGGCGGACAGAGTGTGGACGCGCCCCTGGATTTCATCCTCGTCCACAACCTGCGTGCGGCGGTGGGATTCGTGCTGCAGGTTGGACGGTGACTAGGAGCTCTCCATACGCGCGCTCACGGCAGGTCGAGGACCAGTTTCAATAAATCATCGAGCGCGAGAAGTGTGTCCGGCCGGAGACGACCAACCGGACCGGGCGCGAGGGCGTCCGCCGCGACTGCCCCTAAGCGCCAGGGCACGGCGACGTGCTCCACACGGGAACCGGTCTCCTCGCGCGAAACTCGCAACACCGGGAGCGGACGGGTGTAAGCGCCGACTGCGGGATCGAGCGGCACGACTATCAGCGTCGGCAGAAGGGCGTTGAGCGGGTCAGCCTGCACAATGATGACCGATTCGGCCTCGCCCCTGGTTGCGAAGCCAAGCCGCCGCTTGAGTCGCAGGACTTCCCCCCGCTCAGCCACGGAGCTTCTCGAATGCGCGCAATATTTCGAGATCGCGCGCGCGAAGGTCCGCAGTGTAACCCTCAGCCAGGCGACGGTAGAATTCCGCGCGGCGTGCACGCTCGAGCGCGTCGACCAGAAGCGTGCGAGCCAACTCGGACTCAGTACGACCATCCCGTGCCGCCATATCACGAAGCCGCTGGCGGACACCCTTTGGGACATTCAAATTGATGCGTTCCATGACATCCGGCATGAGGACATTTTACAGGATTCATTTCGCAACCTGAAGCAGGATGCTCTTTAGCACCTGCGGCAGGATGGATCGACCTACGGCAGAAAGGCGAGCCGCCGTGGTCATGTACTCGGGGAAGTCTAAAACTGATTGCGCCGCCCGCTTCGGAGTAACAATGTGAGCAGAGCAGCGAGAGCGATCACGAGCGTGCCGATGGCGATCTTCTGAGCCGCGGATCGGTCCGGCCGGCCGTCGGCCGAGGTCAATTTGACGAAGGCGAGCACGCGCTCGTTGAACGCAATCGTTCATTCACGACGTCACGCCCGCGTGCTGTGGCAGGTTTATCGACCCTTCTCAACCACGTTCTTCAAATTTTTTACCAGCCGCGCCGCGACTTTTCGCGGTCCGCTGCGCGCCATGGCACCCCACATTAAGCTTCTATCTCCAGCTTCGGACGACCAGAGAACAACCCGCTCGTCTTTGTCAACCAGCGAGATAGAGCCAGTGGCGTTGTCGTGGAGCCCGAGATATCGGCCAGTTATCGCAGCACCGACCCCGTCTTTCTTCTCACCGGTTCCCCGAAGAATGGCATCGGCGTCTTCCCGCCGCAGCACGACTACGACGCGGCCCTTGAACTGCTTCGTGATCTCGGCGTTGACGTACTGGTCCAAATCGTTCGGCATCTTGTCGACGAACATCTTGTGAATGTTACGCAGCGATGGAGTCGTAATAGGTTCCGAAGCGGCGCCGTTCGCCTGTGAAACCGGTGGTCGAGGATCGCCAGCGAAGACCGTCAGCATGTCCTTCGCGCCGCTTGCATCTTTATCACTCGATGATTCGGGATCCAGGTGTTCGGATTGTGCCGGTACGGACAAATCGATCGGTTCGAGGCGAGTCGTCGCAACACCCCGACTTCTGTATGGGACCGAGAGATCCATTGGCTGCCACGAGGGATTGCCGCTCACCGCGCTGACACGCGACTGAGGCGAAGCAGAGGCCGCCGTCGTGGTTTCAACTATGACTTGCGTGCTCCTCGTCCGCTTCGGCAGGAGTCCAGATGAACTCGGCAGTTCGCCTGGAGCAACGGCGGATGACGTTATTACCGGCTGCGCCCCGACTGTTCGGACGGATCCACCGCCGACAACCGTGATTTCGCCTGTTGCCTTGTTCAAGCGAAGCATCCGTCCGTTCTTGTCCACGCGAAATTCGAATTTCTCCTTCGCCTGTTGTGTAGTCGCCGCAACATTCCAACTGTCGCAAGCAACCAAGATGAACAATGGCGCTGCGACTGCGATGAGGCAAGGAACCAATCTTGACGGCCGCTTCATCTCCACACCTCCGAGACGTCCTCCATGAGGCAAATAGAGTAAGGATTCGCGCGCAAGACGGGCTGTCAGTGGCAGCACGCGGTGCCGACGCTTGATTGTTATCTCTATTCTCAAGCTCTGCAATAGAAAAACGTGATCTGCGGGCGCGAGAAGGCCACCTCAGTGCAAACAACGTTATGTGCCGGCAAAGGACTGCGGGTGCACCTTTAATTAGCTATCGGCGACCGGTCCTTTGATCCGAAGGCCTCCTTATCGCAGTAAAGAATCGCCGGATTTAGCGGAATTGTCGAGAGCCAGCCCAGCTATAATGCTTTGCCGAAGGCTGGCGGGCATTTCGAGCCGGAGCGGTTGGCGGTGGTCGCCAATCGTGCGGCTGCCTTCGAATGGGTCCTCGGATCCGCCGGGAGGTCACAATGCTTGAAATTGCTCATAAATCAATGCGGCCAGTAGTGATGGTGGTGGTGTTGGTGTTCGCCGGCGCGAGTACAGCGCTCGCGCAATCGCGCGACGATCGCGCCATCGTCCTCGAGAACGCCCCGATCATGGTGATGCCTGATGCGCGAACACCTTTGCGTGTCGCGGCGAAGGGCACGAGTTTGGTGCTCTTGCACGACGAAGGTGAATGGGTACAGGTCCAGTTTCAAGACCCGCAGTGGGGTTTGAGAACTGGATACATGCAGGCGAAATTCGTGCGGATCGCTATAGCCGCTCTCCAGCCCATCGACGTCTCCGTGCCGAGCCGGTCCACGGCGCCGCAGACCACCACACCCCGTGATACGCCGCCTGCCAGTCCTGTACAAACGCCGCAGGCTGTAGGTGATTCGGTTCGTCATGCTCAAAGCAGGAATGGGTTCTGGTTCAGCGGCGGAATGGGTATCGGATCGTTGGGCTGCGATGACTGCGGCGGACGAGCCAACGGACTTAGTGGGGGTATATCACTCGGCGGGACGCTCAGCGACAAATGGTTGCTCGGCATCGGCACCACCGGGTGGGCGCGAACGGTAGTGGGAGACGTGTTAAGCGTCGGCACAGTCGATGCGAGGATTCGATTTTACCCGTCGCTCACCTCCGGCTTCTTCATCACTGGCGGGTTAGGCCTTGGCAGCGTCAGTTTCGCCGGTGAGAGCGAGGTCGGTGCCGGCGCGGTGTTCGGCGTTGGATGGGACATCCGCGTCGGGTCGAACGTCAGCCTCACTCCGTTCTACAACGGTTTCGCGATGCGATCTTCGCTAGTCGACGCCAACGTAGGACAGCTCGGTCTTGGCGTCACGATTCATTGAGAGTTGTCGTGCGCAACCAAGTGGACGGCCGGGATCTGCAGCACCGACGGCGATCAAAGGAGAAGGGCCAGACGGGTCGTGGTGCTTCGACAGCGCGGTCTAAAGCTTCGACGTCCGGAGGAGCAATATAGGGGCGCCGATTCGAATGGCTTACCGTTGTTCAGCCGACCCATTCCGCCAGTTCCAAGCCGGGGACAATCCTGCGTGCCGGCGCGCTTCTTAATTGCAACTAAACGTTTCGGCGCGTTCGGTGAACGTAACGGTTGCATCGCGGCGCGTCACGCGCGCGATGTCGACGGGTTGAGTGATCGCTTGCGTCACGCCGCAGTTGCGACCCGGAGAGGCGGACCTGATGACGACGTTGACGTTTCGCCCGCTTTCGGCCGCCGACTCGATCACGATGCTGTAGCCGCCGGTCGGCATGCTGCCCATCGCCGCAACAATCACCATCTCCCGCTCGAAGTCGATTGACGGAAGCGCCGGAGTGGGCGATGTCCTCTTCCAAATCTCAGTCCAGATTTCCTGCCACTGCGCGGCGTTGCGGACAATGGTTCGCCGCTGGGCGTCGAGGCCGCTGTAAAAGGTGTACGAATACGGCTCGGCGCGAAGACGCGTGAGCGTCAGCGGTTCGCCGCCTGGCGACAGCGGCGCGGCCCCGCAGCTCACCGCAGCGGACATGGACGCGAGAATCACGAATGCGAAGAGTGCACGCATTTCGGTCTCTTTGAAGCCCTTTCCTCGCGGAGCGTACATGAGGCATGTTAGCTAACCTGGTGCGACGGTCACAACCAGACGGATGCCGGACAAAACATGTAGCCTCCCGAAAGGTTGTGCAGACGAGGATTGACACAGCTCACGGCGTACGTGCGTACCTCTACCGGTCCGCTCCCGCAGCGACCTCCGTCCCTGCTAGCGACCTCCGTCCCCGCTAAGCGACCTCCGTCCCCGCTAGGCGACCCGCGTCCCGCTGAGCGACCCCCGTCCCCGCTAAGCGACCTCCGTCCCCCGAGGTCAGCTATCAATTTCACTTCTGGTAATCAGTTTCACGAGACGTAACCAACCCACCAAAGCTCGACTGCATTCAACAGGAGAAACGCCAGCGTGCACCTGTGAACGAACGGGCAATGAAATTGCCGTTCGCGCCGTGCCGCTTTCTGCCGGCCTGTGAAAGGAGTCTGCATGAAGAAGCTGATCAGCAGAGCGTTTGTAATTGCTGCCGCTCTTGCGGCCACTCGCGCACTCGATGCGCAACTACCGGCGCCAGTCATGCTCGATCCGAATTTGCGCGTACGGACCGTCGTTTCAGGACTCAACCAGCCCACGAGCATCGCGTTTCTCGCGGCCGACGACATGTTGGTGCTGGAGAAAGCCACCGGAAAGGTCCAGCGCGTCGTGAACGGCGCGATCCAATCGACCGTCCTCGATCTCGCCGTCAACAACGCGTCAGAGCGCGGGCTCCTTGGCATTGCGCTCCATCCCGATTTTCCCGCAAACCGGGGCGTCTATCTGTACTGGACGTGCACCGCGCCGCCGCCGCCGGCGGCCAACCCATTCGTTCCGACGCTGGAGCAGTGCGAGGATCCCCCCGCCCCGGGCGCAGACACCGGCGTCACACTCGCCGTGCCGCTTCGCGGCAACCGCGTCGATCGCTTTGTCTGGAATGGATCGACGCTGACGTTCGATCGCAATCTGATCATGCTGCACGCGTTCCAAAACGACGGCGCACCTGATCCCCCCGGTCAAAACGATTCAACGCAAGCGCCCGCCGGCAATCACAACGGCGGTGTGATTCGGTTCGGTCCCGATCGCAAGCTCTACATCGTCATCGGCGATAACGGGCGGCGCGGATGGTTGCAGAATCTCGAGAACGGCCCGACGCCGCCCACAGCCGACGATCAGTTTGGAGGACCAGAGCCGGACAACGCGCATTTGACTGGCGTTGTGCTGCGACTGAATGACGACGGCACGGCGCCGAATGACAACCCATTCGTGGCGGCGAGCGCGGCGGTCGCGATACGCGGCGGGATCGAGGCCGGCGACAATATCAAAAAGGTATTCGCCTATGGCATCCGCAATTCGTTCGGCCTGGCCTTCGATCCGATCGCGGGTGGTCTCTGGATTCAGGTGAACGGCGACGATTCGTTCGACGAGATCCAGCGTGTCGATGCGGGTCTCGATTCCGGTTGGGTGCAGATCATCGGGCCGGTGTCTCGGATCGCGGAGTTCAAAGCGATCGAGACGACCTTCGGCGGTCGAAATCTCCAGCAGCTTCGATGGCCGCCGACAAACCTCGCAGACACGCCTGCCGACGCGCTATCGCGGTTGTTCATGCTGCCGGGAGCGCACTATACGGATCCGGAATTCAGTTGGCGCTGGGCCGTCGCGCCGGCAGGCATCGGATTCCTGCGCGGCCGGGCGCTTGGCCCGCAGTACGAAGGAGATCTCTTCGTCGCCGCGGCGCGCACCACACTCGAGAACGGATATCTCTTCCACTTCAACCTCACCGGCAATCGCCGCAAGATCGCCGTGGACGATCCGCGGCTCGAGGACCGCGTCGCAGACAACAACGCCAAATTCGACATCACCGAAAGCGAGAGCCTGCTAGCGGGCCGCAACTTCGGGATCGCGCCCGACGTGGAGACGGGACCAAACGGCAATCTGTTCGTCGTCTCGCTCAGCAACGGCGCTGTCTATGAGGTCCTCAGACGAACGGCTCAGTGACTCTCAGTGCCGTCTGCAATTTGCTGCTGGTGCATTGCCCGTGTCACCCACTGGCACGCGAATAAGAACGTGAGCTGGTGCTCCAAGGATCATCGTGTTCCCGATCGGCGGCGAACAGCAGGTCATCGCTGTCGCCGCCGCACGAGTGCCATTCCCCCCGTCGCGACACTGCCCGACAGCAATACCTGCAACGCGAAATGCGCAGCGTCGGGCGGCAGATGACTGCCCCAGCGGGGCAGAATCGACGTCGATTGGGCAAACGCGCGCGCGTAAACTTGGGACCAGCGCTCGGACGCGCCAAACAGATATGGTGGCCACCAGGTCCAGAGCTGCAGACCGAGCCAAATGGTCGTCGCCGCGAGCGCGAGCCACATCGCCCAGGCCCAATCCCGCCGCGCGCCGAGCCAAAACAGCGCGAGAGGGAGTAGAAACGCCGTAGTCCCGACTGCGTCGCTCACAGAGAGAGTGCCGCGACGAAGCAGCTCGAGTCCTGTCGGACAACAGGGCTGATAATTCCATCGCCCGAGCGGGAGCCACGAGATCAGCTGCATGTAACCTGCAAGTGCGATCTGCCACAGGAGTGTCGTCCGGTACTCCCGTTCCCGGCGGATCCGGGAGCTCGTCGCGACGCGCCGGCGAGGCTCAGGCATCGGATCGCATTGCACAGCGTTATTAGGCCGCTTGGAAGCACGACGAGCGCAGGAGCCTTCGAGCTACGCCTGCAGGAGAATGATCCGCAAGCTCAGGAACTGCGGCGTATCGGTCAGAAGATCGCACGTCACCCTTTGACGTACGCGAGCTTCGCCGCGATTTTGCCGTCACGTACGGTAAAGACGTCAATCCCGCGGAGATGCCACGGCCGACCGTCACGCAACTTGCGATACACCCAACGCACGACGGCGCGATCGCCGTGGACAAACATCTCCTCGCTTTCGAATACTGCGCCGGCATTGCGCGTGAACCACTCACGCCAGAACGCGACGACGGCGGCTTTGCCAACGATGCGGTGCCCATCAGGTGCTGGAGCGGTGCCTTCGAAAACAGTGTCGTCGGTCAACAAGCCCGCCAAGGTTTCGACGTCGTGCTGATTGAACGCCTCGTTAAAGCGATCGATTACTTCCCGTGTCGTCCGGTCCTGGGGTGTGTCGAGCATACTTTCAACACAGCTTATCTCACAGCCGATGTCGATCCGATGCACAAACGGTCTCCGCTCTGTACCTCGGCGCCAAGGCTTCTCTCAGTCCAGACCAACAATCAGCACGACGGCCGTTGCCGCGGACACGCTCACCAGCAACCACCCGATTATGTACAGCCGTTTTGGAGATGGCGAAGACAGCACGAGCAGCACGGCGCCACCCAGTCCCGGACTCGCGGCGACGAGCGTCGTCCACGGAAGAAGTCCCTCGAGTGCCACGCCGGTGAGACCGGCACCCGCGGTGATTGCGGTTGCAAACACCGCTGCGCGCGTTCTCGACGTCGCACGTGGATCGCCGCCGCCGCGCACTTTGAGCACGACTACACGAACCGCGAGCGTCGACGTGACGAAGATCACCGCGAACGCGATCGCGACGGCGAGAGCGCTCCGCACGGGAGCCCCGGCGCCGATGCAGATGGGCACGGCTGCAAACGAGAACGCTAATGCGACGGCCGTTTCAGCCGCTGAACTCTTCTCGCGGCGCATGGCGATCGCAGCGGCAAGAAACGCTGCTGGTGCGAGCGGCAGAAGCACGGACCACCGATCGCCGGATGGCATCAACGCGACAGCTGTTGTTCCGGCGGCAACCGCGATCGTCGTGACCGTCGCGCACCACATGGCGGCGCCGCGCGCCATTTGACGCCGCGCGCGCAGGCCGCGCCTGCCCAACAGCACCAGCAGGGGCTCGTGCGCGAGAAAACCGGCGATGACCGCGATGGCGATCAATGCTGCGGGCGTGTCGATGCCCGCAACCGCAAGCGACGTCACGAGCGGAAATGCCATTTGCCCGTACGCGCCATGTTCCTTCGGAAGAAGTGACATCCGGGTCGTGCCGCCCTCATGGTACGTTCTCGGACATGGATCCGCTCGCCGGCTCCAGGTGGAGCGCGCCTGAAACTGTTGCCGGCTTCGTGCAGTCGGCGCCCAATCAGACGTTGTTGCGATTCGCTGGCGAGGAACGGCGGCGGTCCACAACACATCGACTCTTGGACCTGGGGTGTGGCGCGGCGCGCAACGCGCTGCCGCTGACGCAATCGGGCTGGAACGTCCTCGGCCTCGACCTTTCATTGCCGATGCTGCACGCCGCGCGCCGGCGAGCGCTTGACGCTGCAGTTGAGGCGCGCCTGCATGTCGCGCTCGCACCGATGGACTG
>DASPWV010000496.1:0-7420 GCA_035637635.1 Vicinamibacterales bacterium
TCGAGCGCAGCTTCTTCTTCACCGCGGGCTTGGCCTGAGCAGGCGTGATCCGCGTCACGAGAATCTGCTCGCGCCTCAGCGCGGAGGCGACCAGATCCATCGTGTCGCCCACGCGCTCGCCGGTTACGGTTTCGCCGCCGCGGGTCCGGCCGGAAAAAGCAAATGTTGGCATGGTCCTTACCTCTGAACGGGCTGCCGTGCGCCCTGCGCCATTCCGGGGCGCGACAGGCCGGCGCCGGGCACGACGCCGACACCACGATTGATCATTTCCTGCAGCTCTTCACGATGCGACGACGTGGACATGGCGGTCTCGAGCGAGATCGCCCGCTTGAAGTACAGCGTCGCGAGCGATTGATTCATGGTCTGCATGCCGACCTTTTCCTGGCCGGTCTGCATGGCCGAATAGATTTGATGCACCTTGTCTTCTCGAATCAGATTCCGGATGCCGGGCGTGGGCACCATGATCTCGAGCGACACGACGCGCCCCTGGCCGTTCGCTCTCGGGAGCAGCGCCTGACAGACGATGCCTTCGAGGACGAGAGAGAGCTGCGTGCGGATCTGCGATTGCTGATGCGCGGGAAAGACGTCGATGATGCGATTGATCGTCTGCGAAGCCGAGTTGGTGTGCAGGGTGCCGAACGTGAGGTGGCCCGTTTCGGCAATCTTGAGCGCGGACTCCACCGTTTCGAGATCGCGCATTTCGCCGATGAGCACGATGTCCGGATCTTCACGAAGCGCGGAGCGGAGCGCGTTCGAGAAGCTCTGCGTGTCGCTGTGCACTTCGCGCTGATTCACCAGGCAGCCCTTGTGCTGGTGGAGGTACTCGATTGGATCCTCAATCGTCAGGATGTGAGCGTGTCGCTCCGTGTTGATCTTGTCGAGCATGGCGGCGAGCGTCGTCGACTTGCCGCTGCCGGTTGGACCCGTCACGAGCACCAGACCGCGCGGGCGCTCGGAGAGCTTGGAAATAATCACCGGCAGACCGAGCTCGTCGAACGGGCGGATGCGCTCGGGAATCTGACGGTAGACGGCGCCGACCGCCCCTTTCTGGTTGAACATGTTGCAGCGGAAGCGCGCGATGCCGCGGATGCCGAACGAGAAATCGAGCTCCAGCGTCTCTTCGAAGCGCTTTTTCTGGGCATCGGTCAAGACGCTGTAAGCGAGCGCCTTCGTGTCGGCCGGCGTGAGATCGGTAATCTGCAGGCGCTGCAGCTCGCCGTGCACGCGAACTTGTGGAGGCGTACCGATACTCAGATGCAGGTCGGAACCCTGCATCTCCACGGTTGTCTGAAGTAACTCTGGAAGTGTTGGCATAGTTTTGCACCGCACCTGCTACTCGCACCTGCGCACCTGCTACTCGCACCTGCGCACCTGCGCACTGCACCTGCGCACCTGCGCACTGCACCTGCGCACCTGTGCACCGCACCTGCGCACCTGTGCACCGCACCGCACCGCACCTGACGCACCCGAGCGCACCCGACGCACCTGACGCACCTGACGCACCCGGCCTTATCTCACCGTTTCCCGCAGCACCTCTTCGATCGACGTCACCCCCGCGCTGATCTTGCGCAGCCCGCTGCCGCGCAGCGTCACCATTCCTTCCTCTACAGCTTTTCGGCGCAGCTCGAGCGCAGACGCACCCACGAGAATCAATTCGCGCAATTCGTCGGTGATTTCCATCACCTCGTACAGACCGACGCGGCCCTTGTATCCCGTTTTGTTGCACTTTTCGCATCCGTAGCCTTTGTACGGTTTGATAGTGCGCGCTTCTTCCGGCGTGAACCCGATCTGCTCGAGCGCCGGCAACGGCACGTCTTCGGGCACTTTGCAGTTGGAGCAGACGCGCCGCACGAGCCGCTGCGCGCACACCAGGTTCAGCGAGCTCGCCACGAGAAACGGCTCGATGCCCATGTTCATCAACCGGTTGATGGTGCTCGGTGCGTCGTTGGTGTGCAGGGTCGACAGCACCAAGTGTCCGGTGAGCGCGGCCTTGACGGCGATTTCCGCCGTTTCGAAATCGCGGATCTCGCCAACCAGAATGACGTTGGGGTCCTGCCGAAGGAAACTTCGAAGCGCGGCAGCGAAGTTGAGCCCGATGCTCTCACGCACCTGCACCTGATTGACGCCCATCAGGTTGAACTCCACGGGATCTTCCGCGGTCATGATGTTGGTTTCGGCCGTGTTGATTCGCGAAATCGAGGAGTAAAGGGTGTTCGTCTTGCCGCTGCCGGTGGGTCCGGTAACGAGCACCATGCCCCACGGCTTCCCGATGGCGATCTCGAGCTTCTGAAGCGACTCTTCCTCGAAGCCGAGCTTCGTCATGTCGAGCATCAGCTTCGTGCGATCGAGCAGACGCATGACGATCTTTTCGCCGAAGAGCGTCGGAAGAGACGAGACACGAAAGTCGATATCCTGTGTCCCGCCGTTGTCGGAGAAACGGATCTTGATGCGGCCATCCTGCGGCAGCCGCTTCTCGGCGATGTCCAGCTTCGCCATGATCTTGATGCGCGATGTGATCGCGTCGCGCATCCTGAGCGGCGGCGCCATCATGTTGTAGAGGATGCCGTCGATGCGGTACCGGATGCGGTACTCCTTCTCGTACGGCTCGATATGAATGTCGCTTGCGCCTTTCGAGATGGCCGACATCAAGAGAACGTTGACCAGCTTGATGACGGGGGCTTCTTCACCCTGCTTGGCCAGCGTTTCGACGCTGATCTCCTCGAGATCGTTGATGACCTCGACGTCCTCTTCGAGCGGCATCTCGTCGAGCGTGCGCGCGGCAAGCTCGAGGGCGCTCTCTCCTGCCCCCGCACCTGTCGCGGATTGTGGTTGCACGACTGCGCCGTAGTACTTTTCGATTGCCTCGAGAACGCCCGTCTCCGACGACACCACAGGCTCGACGTTGAACCCCGTCATGAACTTCACGTCGTCCATCGCGAAGACGTTGGTCGGATCCGTCATCGCAATCGTCAGCGTGGCGCCGGATCGGCTCAGCGGGACGATTTGATATTTACGCGCGGTGTCGGCGGGAACGAGCTTGATGACCGAGGCTTCGACGTCGAACTGTCCGAGCGCAATCGAGGGAACGCCGTACTGCTTCGAGAGGAGAGTCGTGATCTCGTCGTCGTTGACGAAGCCGAGGCGGACCAGATTTGCGCCGAGTTTGCCCCCGTTCTGGCGCTGGTAGTTCAGCGCGTCCTGAAGCTGCTCTGGCGTGATGCGCTTCTCTTTGAGAAGCAGTTCACCGATCCGAACTGGCATGAGTCGACACGTGCCTCAATACGTTAGCCGCGCGGAAACGCCCCACCGTCGCTCCTCGTGGGCACCCTTCGCGCCGTAGACATCGACATACATGCCGCGGCGCACGGCGAGCGATCCGCCGGCACTGGCAATCGGCCGCACGTCGTCGACGGTGCTCGCGCGCACGCCGCCACGTACGGCCAACCGCGTTCCGCGAAACCATCGCTCGACACCAGCGGCCATGTCGCGCCGATCCCCTGTGGGATGCGGCACCCGCGTGAAATCCGCGTCAACCGACACAATCAACTTCGACGTACCAGGCCAGTTGTCACCCCACGCGCCGCCTGCCCGCACGTGCCGCCGGAGCCGCATCGCCGGACCGTCCAGTCCGTCATCGAACCGCGGAGCGGTGAGATTGCGCGCAACGGCACCAAATCGCATGTGACCTCGAGACACGAGCGCGCCCAAATCGATGTCGCCGGTGGTTCGTCCGTGACCTTCGATCGTTTCTGCGCGATCGAAGGCGTCGTCCCACGAGCTCGCACCGAAGCCGCCACTGCCAACGCTGCCGCGGATCAATTTCACCGTTGCGCCGACGGTGACTCCGTCGGCGAGCGACTGCAGCACCGTAACCCCGACGTGACTCGTAACCAGCGAGCGGAGCACGACTTGCCTAATGTGTCGGTCTGACGATGCACCTGCTGCAGGACCTCCGCTGCCAGAGTCAGCGCGTGGACCGACCTCGGTAAAACGCGTACGCCCATACGAGAAGCCGAGCGGCGCCACGCCGGCTGCCAGAAACAAACCGGTCACTCGCCCCGCCGGCTGCGTCGCGCTCGCCACGTCAGCCTCCGGTTCCACAATCGAATGCCCGAGATCCCAGAGGACGTTAAAGATGGGGCCGTTGACTAATCCTGCCGGATTCCACACCACCGCCGACGCGTCGTCCGCCACAGCAACAAAAGCGCCGATCGCGGATGCGCGATTTCCTAGCTGATCCAGCGATTGCGCGTTTACCGTCACGGGAAGCGCGGGAAGCAACAGCAACAGAACTGAAAGTCGACCTGCGAATTTTGATATCATAAATTTAGTTTTTGAGTAGACTAAATCCCCACCGAGTTCGTCCAAAGCTCTCGTCGTCAGCCACTTGAGGCGTCTCGGAAGGAACCGAACAGCGGTCCAACGTCGTATTCTCTGGTTTGGGGAGGAATGGGTGATTCGGCGTATCGCGGGTGTCGTCGTGCGCCCGCGGACCATCCTCGCTGGTTTGGCGCACAGCCCAGCTTGGATGGACACATGGCTATTTATTCTGGTCGCGTTTGCTGTCTGCGGCGCGGCACTTCTCTCGACTGCCATCGGTCAACAGGCCCTCGTGGATGAACGGGTGCGGGTCGTCGAAAGCTTCGGCGGCACCGTTGACGATCGAGAGTACGCCGCGTTGCAGGCACACCCTCCCACGTGGATTTACCTGGCGAGCGGTGGTCGATTGCTGATTACGCCGCCCGTGACGCTGCTCGTGGCCGCCGGCTGCTGGGCAATCGCGAGAAACGATGAGAAGGCCGTAAGCTTTAGACAGGTGCTGTCGATCGTGGTCCACGCGAGCGTGGTGCTGGCACTTGGCCAGATCATCGCGGCGCCCATCGACTACGTGCGGGAGTCCCTCACCAGCCCGTTGAATCTTGCCGCTGTGCTGCCGTTCACCGACGAGGGCACGATCGCATCGCGCATTCTCGGAGCGGTTGATGTGTTCGTCCTCTGGTGGGTGGCGCTTCTCGCGATCGGGTTATCGGCGCTGACCCGGCGGCGTGCGCGTCGATACGCCTGGTCGCTCGCAGCGGCGTATGTGGGATTCGCGGCGGTGATAGCGGTCGTCATTACCGCAGCAGGAGGCTCCTGACGGTGTTCCGCAGAAAATGGTTTTGGGTTCTTGTCGCGCTGATCATCATCGGCGGCGGCGCAGGCACGTACTTCGCCCGTAAGCGCGACGAAGGCGTCGCGGTCGCGTCCGAGAACATTTACAAACGGGACCTGGAGGCCATCGTTTCCGCCTCCGGAAAAATCGATCCCAAGAAGACCGTCAACATCAGTGCGCAGTCGATGGGCCGCGTCACGCGCCTTGCCGTAAAGGAAGGCGACCGCGTGAAAGCCGGACAGTTCCTTTTGCAGATCGATCCGATCCTTGCCCAAAGCGCGGTGCGCCGCGACGAGGCGGCGGTCAATGCGGCAGCGACCGGATTGGAACAGGCGCGGGTGTCGCTCCAAAGCGCCCAGGCCAGCCTCGATCTCGCACGGCAGAATTTCAAGCGGCAACAGGATCTCTGGGAAAGCGGCCTCACCACTCGCGAATCGCTGGAGCGCGCGCAGGCCGAGGTCGACGTGCGCGAAAGCGATCTGCGTGCGCGTGAGCAGGAGATCAAGACGCGCCAGGAGCAGGTGCGCGTTCAACAAGCCGGCCTTACGAGCAGTCAGCACTCACTCTCACAAGCGCGCTTCGACGCACCTTTCGACGGCATCGTCACGCGGCGCAACGTCGAGGAAGGCGAAAACGTCGTCGTCGGGACGATGAACAACGCAGGGACGGTGCTGCTGACGATTGCGGACATGTCGGTGATCGAGGCCGAGGTCGAGGTCGATGAGACCGATATTCCGCTGGTGAAGATCGGCCAACCCGCGAAGGTCACGGTGGACGCTATCGAGGGGAAAACGTTGGCGGGCCATGTTTCGGAAATCGGAAACAGTCCTATTCAGACCGCCGGCGCTGCCACCGGCGGCGCACGCACCGCCACCAACTTCAAAGTGGTCGTGACGCTCGAGGGCGAGGTTCCGGAGGTGCGTCCGGGGTTCACCTGCACCGCGGAAATCAGCACCGAGAAGCGATCGCAGGCGGTCGCCGTGCCGATTCAGGCGCTTACGGTCCGCGAGCTGCTCTACGACGAGAAAGGCAATCTCATTCGCGAGCCGCGCCCGCCAAAGCCGAGCCGGTTTCGTTTTGGTCCAAGCGTGACCCCGCCGGTGTCGGCTTCGACGAGCACTGAGCTGAAGCCGGGACAGAAGCGCGAAGAAACAGAAGGCGTCTTCGTCATTCGCGACAACAAAGCGGCATTCGTCCCGGTAAAGGTCGGGATTGCCGGCGAACGGTATTTCGAGGTGGTCTCCGGCCTCAAGGAAGGCGACCGGGTGATCACCGGACCGTTTGAATCGGTGAGAAACCTGTACGACGGCGACCTGGTGAAAGTGAATACGGCTCCAGCAGCACGGTAGTCAAAAGCGTAAGGCCCGCGCGACGTACATGTAGTTTTCGATGTCCCAGATCTTTGAATCCGTCAAGCTTGCGCTGGCGTCCATCTGGGCGAACAAACTGCGTTCGCTGCTGACGCTGCTCGGCAACATCGTCGCCGTCTCGTCGATCATCACGGTCGTTTCGCTCATTCAAGGCGTGAACGGTGCGGTGTCGAAGGCCATCGTGTCGGACCTTGGCGCCGACTCGTTCACCATCCAGCGGACGGGCATCGTCCGCAATCAAGACGAGGCTGACAAGCAGCGCAACAACCCGCGCGTGACGCTCGACGACGCGCGTGCCGTGCGCAAGTACGGCACGACGATCAATGCCGTGATGGCGCAGGCACAAAACTCGACCACCGTCGCGTATCGCAACGAAGAGTTGCAGTCTGTCCAGGTGCAGGGTGTCACCGAGGACTACACCGAATTCTCCTCGTTCGACGCAGAGCGGGGCCGGATGATCAGCCCGATTGAGATCGACCGCGATCGTCCCGTCGCCATTCTCGGCTGGCAGATCGCCGATCGTCTCTTCGGCCCGTCGGATCCCATCGACAAGATCGTGCGAGTTGGCGGGCTGCCATTCCGTGTCGTTGGTGTGAGCGCCAAGAAAGGCGCCGTGTTCGGCAACTCGCTCGACGAGTTCGTCGTCATTCCGCTTGGCCAGCACCGAAAGCTGTTCGGCTCGCGTCAGTCGCTGCAGTTGATGGTGAAGCCGCGCAGCGCATCGCTCGTGACCGAGGCGAAAGACGAGGCGCGAATGGCGCTCCGGGTCGAGCGGCGGCTCAAGGCGCGTGAAGAGGACAACTTCGGCATCATCGCGTCCGATTCGGTACTCGACATCTACAAACAAGCGACGAGGGGCATCTTCGCCGTGCTCGTCGGCGTGGTGGCGCTGTCGCTT
>DASPWV010000497.1:0-1704 GCA_035637635.1 Vicinamibacterales bacterium
CCCGAAATCAACATCGAAGGCACGCGCAATGTTCTCGAAACCGCGCGCGATCTGAAGATTCCTCGCGTCGTCTACGTCAGCACGATCGGCGTCTTCGGCGACACGCGCGGAGAGATCGTGGACGAAAGCTACTATTCGCGCGGACCGTTCATCACCGAGTACGACCGCACCAAATGGATCGCGCACTACGAAGTGGCTGTGCCGATCATGCGCGCCGGACTGCCGTTGATTATTGCGATGCCTGGTCTCGTCTACGGGCCCGGCGACACAAGCGGCGTTCATGCCGCGCTGGTGCAACTGCTGCGCGGACGCCTGATCGCCACGCCGAAGCGCTGCGCATTTTCGTGGGGATACATCGAGGATGTGGCGCGCGGTCTCAGGCAGGCGATGGAAGCCGGACGGCCTGGCGAGAGCTACCTCCTCGCAGGTCCCGCGCATACGTTTGCGGAGGCGATGACGCTGGCTGCCAAGATTGCGGGCAAGCGGCCGCCTCGGATCCATGCACCCGCGGCAGTCATGCGCATGCTCGCGTGGATCGTCTCCGCGCTCGAGCGAATCAACATTCGAGGCCCGTATGCGGCGGAGATGCTGCGTTTGATGGCCGGGACGACGTGGCTCGGATCGAGTGCGAAGGCGCAGCGTGAGCTTGGATTTACCGCCCGTCCGCTCGAAGAAGGACTGGGGCACACCGTCGAACACGAGCTGCGGCAGCTCGGAATGGCGTAGCGCCGCGCGACGTTACGTGCGCTTCAACATGCCGTGTTGAAGGATGTCCGAGATCACACCGATGGCCTCGTCGCTGCTCAACCCAAAGTGGTTGGGCACCCCGAACAGCAATTCGAGGACGAAGTAGTACAGGAAGATTCGAAACGTCATGAGCATGGCGGCGGCGGGAGGCACGCCTGCACGAAGCCGCTCGACAATCGGCAGCTCGTGTTTGTGGTCGGCGATGAAGCGCTCGCAGAGCGTCGCCATGCCCTGATAGAACTCGCGAATGTGGAGACCTTCGAATTCGACGACGTCGACGTAGATGAGCGCGATGGTCGAGCGGTGCTCGGCGATGATCTCGCGGCAGACGCGGCCGATCTCCTCCAATCGGTCGGGAAAGGCTCCTCGCTCCACGACTTTGTAGAGTGGAAACTCCGGTGATTCGACCATGGTGCGAAACTGCCGCAGCAAGGTCTCGAAGAGCTCCTCCTTGTCGCTGAAATGATGATAGACGCTGCCCGTGGAAACGTCCGCCTTCGCGGCGATGTCGCGAATACTGGTTGCCCGGTAGCCCTGACGCGAGAACAACTCCAGCGCCGCCTTGAGAATCGCGCCGCGGCTTCGCTCGGAGCGCTCTTCCTGAATCATGCGCCGCGGATTATACGCGTCTGGCGCGATACCACCGCATGAAATCGCGAAACGCACGGGCGCGATGTGACACCGAGGCCTTCTCCGTCACTGTCAGCTCCGCGGTCGTGCGTGCAAAAGGTGGGTAGAAGAAAATCGGATCGTATCCGAATCCATGAGCACCGGCTGGCGCTGGAGCAATCTCTCCGTCGATCACGGCCTCCGTCTCGAAGAGGAGTGTGCCGTCTGGTTGGGCAACGCTGAGCGCCGTGACGAAGCGAGCGTCGCTCCTGATCGCGCCGTGTACCTGCTCGAGACGCCGGTAGATTTCGGCAAACCGTTCCGCATAGGGCGTGGCGGGTCCAAGAA
>DASPWV010000498.1:0-4144 GCA_035637635.1 Vicinamibacterales bacterium
TCACGAATGACGACCAGGAGAAGATGCCAACGGGTAACTTCTCGAAGTCCGGCCGCACGATGCGGCGGGTGAGGAATCCGCGAAACGCGAGCTCCTCCGCCAATGGTGCCGTGACCACATAACCGACGACGCGAACGAATAGCCAGAGCGCGGCCCATTCCAGCGGGACGGCCTGCAGGGCCGCGGGCCATCCGGCATTGCGGCTTGACGCCTCCGGAATGAGCGCCAGCCAGAGCAGAAACGTCACCAGGCCGATCGTGAATGACCACCACGAGTACGACCATCGCAGGCTGGCATAGTGCTTCCGGCAGGCCCACAGCACCGCGCCCGCGGCAACGACGCGGACCGGATACAGCCAGTCGAAGCCGGCTGAAAAGGCCCCGGTGAGCATGGCGGTCGCACTGATGACCAGGAAGGGGCCGAGATACGCCGCAGTCGCATCGCTTTCCTGGCCGTGCGACGTGTCGGTCGCGACAGCGACTGACTCACTTGGCTTTCTGAAATACCCGAAGTGATTCGTGAGCGCGACGAAGCCGAGCGCGATGGCATTGAACGCGATCCATCCAGCCTGCGAATGAAATCCGCCGGCCGCGACCGCCTTCCAGCCGGCAGTCCCAATCGCGATCAGTGCGACGATGCGCACAGCGTTCGCGAGCCAGATGAGCACTGCACCAATGGGAAGGAGCACGAGCGCGGCGGGAAACCGGAGCTCCCGCCGATACAGCCACAAATACACTGAGAGGAAGACGAGGATCAGGCCGACCCCTTCATAGCCCGAACACTGCGGCGAAATGGTGACCTTGAATGCGGGCGTTCCGACGACAAGCCTTGCCGGGTTGTTGATGACCCGGGGATAGAGCAGTCCCAGCATCCACGCGACGAAACCAAATGTGTACCGAGCGATAGGGATCCAGAATCCTGCGGTGAGAAAACCGCACGTCCAGACTGCTCCGCCGATGGCGATTCCCCAGCCGATGCTTCGGCGTCCGACACTGATGGCGTCGAGCCAGGCGCGAAGTGGGAAGAGCGCCAGCAACCACGCCGCGAGCGTGGCAAACCCCGTGAGAAACCAAGCCATTGTCCAGAATGCGGGGCGTGCCTGATACGAAGCGCCGGTCGCGACGATCGTCGACGTGACAAACGCGAAGAGGGCGAGCGAGCAGACGTGCAGGCCAAAAGCCGGGATACGTGACCCGGCGGGTTTCGTCGTCACAAATCTTCGAAATTCGGCCGGGCGTTGCGCCGCTGCGAGCGCCAGAACGGCCACCATGACACTCGCTGCCAGGCGGAAGTATTGGGGTGCCCAGTCTATGAGTTGGGCCCACACCGTGCCGAGGCCGTGGAGGCCTTGTGTGTCGAACGAAACCATCAGGCCCAGAACCTCGATCAGCAGCAGAAGACTTAGTCCAACCTGAGGTAGATAGACGGACACCGCCGCGGGTTTCACGCAACGCTCATGCCTGAGCTTGGCGCTGCTTTCGTGCGGCCGGGGTGCTAGCCCAGGCGGAAAGGTCATCCATGGGCAGACCTTTTTCGCGATCTGTGACATTCGCCGCGACCTGGCTTCTTGAATCTCCGGTCTCGTCTCACTAAGAGCAGCCTGCCGGAACGTGTTTCAGAACGTGGAGTCAGAGGTGGCAACGGCACGAAGTTGGCGTAGGCCCAGCGCCGCAAGATGCACACAACACGAAGCGTAATCATGATGCTGCTGGCCGTCGGCATCGCCGGGACGGCCTTCGAGTCGAGGTCGAACCTGACCCGGGGAATCCCAAGAGGCTACCCCGCCTTCACCGTGCCGGCCGACAATCCGATGTCGCAAGCGAAAGTCGACCTGGGCCGAATGCTCTTTTACGACCGGCGGTTGTCGTTCAACGGCGCAATCGCGTGCGCCAGCTGTCATCGCCAGGAATTCGCGTTTGCCGACCCCCGGCCGCAATCGGTTGGCGCAACCGGCGAGCTCACTCCGCGCAACGCGATGACGCTCACCAACGTCGCGTTCAACGCGCGCTACACCTGGGCGAACAGCACGCTCGAGACACTCGAACAGCAGGCCGTGATTCCGTTGACGCACGAGGATCCACTCGAAATGGGCGTGTCTGAGAACGAAGCCGGAATCCTGGATCGCTTCCGGAATGAACCGCGTTACGTCGAACTTTTCGCCGCGGCCTTCCCCGATGAGGGGGGCACTATCACGCTCGAGCACGTCGTCAAAGCGATTAGCACGTTCGAGCGCCTGCTCATTTCCTTCAATACGCCGTACGATCGCTTCCTCGCTGGCAGTCGATCGGCGCTCAGCGAGTCCGCGAAGCGGGGGATGAACCTGTTTCGCTCGGACAGCACGAAATGCGGCCGCTGTCACGATGGTGTCACCTTCCGCGAGACGACATGGCATCGCGTGAGCGAGGCCGACACCTCGGTCGCCTATCACAACATCGGCCTGTATAACCTGCAGCACAACGGCGCGTACCCATTTGAGGACCCTGGGCTGATCGCTGTGACCGGCGCCGCGGATGATATGGGACGATTCAAACCTCCGACACTTCGCAACATCGCCGTCACGGCCCCCTACTTCCATGACGGCTCCGCGTCGACGCTCGAGGAAGTGATCGATACGTTCGCGGCCGGCGGCCGCGTTATCGCGTCCGGGCCGAATGCCGGCGATGGCAGAGTCAATCCGCACAAGAGCCCGCTGATCACGGGTTTCACCATCACGCCGGACGAGAAACGAGATCTCATCGCCTTTCTCGAGAGCTTGACGGATCGCGCGTTCCTCACCAATCCGGCATTGGCGAGCCCATTTCCCGCAACTCGTTGATTCACCGAGCGAACGTGCGGCTGGTCCTCTTTGTCGTCGGCGCATTTCTCAGCGCGAGTCTCCTGTGGGTCATCCCCAGCCGCGGCAGTCGTCCGACGATCGTCCAACGCGCCATCGGTGATCGAGAGGTCTCCGTGGAGGAGTACGGACGCGGTCAAAGTGTCCTCCTCCTCGCCGAAGGAAAGGCCGTCTCAGCTCTCGCATCCCGCCTGTCGAAGCGAAGCCGGGTGATCGTTTTGCCTCCGTCATTTCTTCCGCAATCAGGACAGTCGACTTTGCGGACGGCCCTCGAGAGTTTGGAATTGACCGGTCGTGTGACGATTGTGGCGGACGCGCAGACGATGCTCCGCGTGATCGCCGATCAGCAATCGATTGCCGACCGCATGGTCCGATTTGTCGTTCTCGATATTGACCGCAGTGCGTACGACACAGCCGGCGTGTCGAAGCTGTTGAGCTCCCCTTCGATGTCGCGCATGTTCGTGCTTTCGAGCCCTTCGGGACCGATATGGACGCACCTCCGCCGCGTGCAAGCGAACGATCGGGTCAGCGTAACCCTCATCGAGGCGTGTGGTGATGGGCTCACGACACATTGTGCTCGAGAGCTATCGCCGCTTCTTGCATCGCTGAGCGACGGATCATGGCCAGGGACAGGCACCGTTCTTCAAGATCCAAGGCCTTCAGGTCCACCAGCCCCCCGGCTCGTCGTCGTGCCGAATGGCGAACTGCAGGAGAGCCCGAGTGACGATGCGTCCGGTCTTCGTAATGCGCTAGTCAGCTTTTCTGTCAGCCTGACGCAGCGCATCGCGGTGGCCAGCACCGAGACGACGGTTGCTGATTTCCGGCGCTTTGTCGAGGCGACGGGGTATCGGCCCGAACAAGGGTGCTGGTATCACACGATCCAGCAGGAATGGATATTCGACGCGAAAGCCAGTTGGTCGACGCCGGTTTTCAGTCAGACAGATCAGCATCCCGTCACCTGCGTGACCGAAGAGGACGCGCAGGCCTACGCTGCCTGGCTCAGCGGAGAGACGGGGCACACATATCGTCTGCCAACGGAGGTCGAGTTCGACTTCTTCAATCGCAGCGGGCACACGGGGACGTATGTCGTCGACATCAACCAGGTCACCGAACTATGCGGGAAGGTGAACGGTGCGGATCTCTCGACCGGGTTTTCGTATGCGAATCACTGCGCAGACGGATTCCCGAATACGGCGCCCGTCGGCAGCTTCCCGGCCAACGACTTTGGTCTCTTCGACACGACCGGAAATCTGTGGGAGCTGACCACCGACTGCTGGCATTCCGACTACGTTCGCGCGATGCGGAACCTGG
>DASPWV010000499.1:0-7127 GCA_035637635.1 Vicinamibacterales bacterium
CGCAACCTCGCCCTGCCGGCCACCGACGCGAACAAGAAGCGGGTCGAACGCGAGCGCAAGATCGTTGAGACGCGCGAGTCCGAAGATCGTCAGGCCGCTGAAGCGATTGCGACGCGTCTCACCGCGCTCGACCTGAGCATCGCGCGTCGCGTTGGTGAAAACGATCAGCTCTATGGATCGGTCACCAATGCGGATATCGCGGAACTGCTGGCGCAGAAAGGCTTCGAGCTCGATCGGCGCAAGATTCTGCTGCCGGATCCGATTAAGACGCTTGGTGAAACCACGATACCGGTGAAATTGCATCGCGACGTGACCGCGCGGCTGCGCGTGAGTGTCGTGAAAGAAACGTGATGGCGCGGTTGACGGTGTGAGCCGCCAGCCGAGAACCTCACCGACACGAATGCATCACTCGTAGGTCTTTCACCCGATTAGAGAAGAGGCCGGATTCGCACACAATGCGTCCGGCCTTTCGTTCTATACTGCGCCAGCCCACCTGCTCCTCATGGCTGAAACTGCAGTAGCCGCCGCTGAACGAACGCTCCCGCACAATCTCGAAGCCGAGCGCTCCGTGCTGGGCGCGATTCTGATCGACAACGAATCCTTCAATATCGCGGCGTCAGTGATCGACGGGCGAGCGTTTTTCCGGGACGCTCACCGCAGAATTTTCGAGCGGATGATCGCGCTGGCCGAGCGCAGTCAACCGATCGATCTGGTGACGCTCAAAGAGGAACTCGAACGAGCGGGCGAGGTCGAGGAGGTGGGCGGACCCGCCTACATCGCGTCGCTGGTCGACGGCGTTCCGCGTGCGACCAACGTCGAGTACTACGCCAAGATCGTCAAAGAAAAGGCCACACTCCGCAATCTGATCTTTTCTGCCAACAAGATTCTCGCGAATGCGTACGAGGCCGATCAGGAAGCGGATCTGATTCTCGACGAAGCGGAGAGCGCAATCTTTGCCGTCGCCGAAGATCGCATCAAAGCCGGCTTCGTGCCGATGCGCGATCTCGTCAAGGAAAGTTTTCCGAAGATCGAGCTGCTGTTCGAGCACAAGAGTTTCATTACGGGCATTGCGACCGGTTTTACCGAGATCGACAGGATGACGCGGGGCTTTCAGCGCGGCGACCTGATCATCGTCGCCGCGCGCCCATCGATGGGCAAGACAAGCCTCGTGCTCAACGTCAGCCAGCACGTCGCGACAACCGGTGGCATCGCCGGCTTCTTCAGCCTCGAGATGTCCAAAGAGCAGCTGTTCATGCGCATGCTCGCGTCGGAGGCGCGCATCGACAACCATCGTCTGATGAGCGGCCAGATCGGGCAGAAGGAGTACGGGCAGATCACGCATGCGCTCGAGACGCTGAGCGCGGCGCGGCTGTATATCGACGACACGCCCGGAATCGGCGCGCTGGAAATGCGCGCAAAAGCGCGCCGCCTGCAGGCGGAGCACGGGTTGGACCTGCTGGCAATCGACTACATTCAGCTGATGACCGGTCGAGGGCGATTCGAAAACCGCACCCTGGAGCTTGCGGCGATTTCACGATCGCTCAAAGGGCTCGCGAAGGAGCTCAACGTCCCCGTCGTCGTTCTTTCGCAGCTCTCGCGCGCGCCTGAAGCGCGATCTGACCGGCGGCCGCAACTGTCGGACCTTCGTGAATCCGGCGCCCTCGAACAGGATGCAGACGTTGTCGTGTTGATCTTCCGCGAGGAGATGTACAAGCAGGGCGACGAACCGTCTGAATCGGACGGCATTGCGGAAATGATCGTCGCCAAGCAGCGAAACGGCCCCACCGGAACGGTGAAGCTCGCCTTCCTGAAGCAGCAGACGCGGTTTGCCAATCTCGCCGAGCACACATAACGCGATTCGGCGGACCGATCTTCCGAACCACCGTGAACCCGCGTGTACGAACGTACGTGAAGGAACTCTCGTAGAGGAACCCGCGTGATCCGCTGCACCTCCGCTCACGTCGATTTGGACGCGACGCGTCACAACTATCGCGCAATCACCGAATACCTCACCGCCGAAGCGGCGCTCAATCGCAGCGCCGGGCGCGGCGCCGCCGACGCGCCCGGCATTATCGCCGTTGTCAAAGCCAACGCGTACGGGCACGGCGCGGTTCGCGTCGCGCGTGCGCTCGAAGACGCCGGCGCCACGTGGCTCGCCGTGGCCGACCTGGAAGAAGGCATGGAGCTGCGCGAGTCGGGCGCCCGGGCGCGGATCCTCATTTTCGGCGCACTCAGCGTCAGCGATCTCGACGGCGTGTTCACGCACGATCTCACCCCGACCATCGCAAGCCCCTCCGCCGGCCGTGCGTTGCAGGCGGCAGCGGGGGCGCGCGACGCACGAATTCGGTATCACCTGAAAATCGACACCGGCATGCACCGGCTGGGATTTCGACACGAGAATCTTGCCTGGACACTTCCGGAGTTGATCGAGAGCGCCAATCTCGAGCTCGAAGGCGTGTACACACACTTTGCGACCGCCGACGAACCGGATCACGACCTCTTCGAGGCGCAGCGCGTCTCGTTCGATCGTGCATGCGCAACGATCGAGCGGCTGGGCGTCGAACCGCAGATTCGTCACGCGGCAAACAGCGCCGCGCTGCTGCGCGACTCGCGCGTCTGGTACGACCTCGTCCGGCCAGGCTTGCTTCTTCATGGCGTCATTCCGCCGCCGCTGGCGTCCACGCTGTCACTGTTGCCCGCCATGTCGCTCACGAGCCGCGTCGTTGCCGTCAAAGGCGTGCGGCCGGGAGAAACCGTCGGCTATGGCGCGCGCTTTCGCGCGCAACGCGCAACGACGCTCGCCGTCATTCCGGCGGGGTATGCCGACGGCCTCGATCGTCGATTGGAAGGACGCGGCGCGGTGCTCATCCGCGGCCGCCGCGCGCCGATTGTCGGTGCGGTCAGCATGGACATGCTAACGGCGGACGTCACCGACATCCAAGACGTGTCGCCGGGAGACGAAGCCGTGTTTCTCGGTTCCCAGGGCGACACCGCGGCACAAATGGTCGACGCACGCGAAATGGCCGCAAATATCGGCACCATTCCGTACGAGGTGCTGTGCCGGCTCGGAGCGCGCGTTCACCGAGTTTATCGGTGATCAGAGGAATTCATTCGTTGCTTACGAGTGACGATGAGAACATGAAGACAGCGTGAAAGTACCGAAGCCAGTCTTCGTTTGTCAGGAGTGCGGTTCGCAGTCGCCCAAGTGGCAGGGCCGCTGTCCCGACTGCGGTGCGTGGAATTCATTTGTCGAAGAACGGGCACCCGACGCGGTCTCTGCCGGCGCCGCGGGCCATCGCTACGCGCTGTCCGGCATCGTCGCGCAGGGCGCCCGCCGCTACTCGGAGGTCGAGGCTTCAAAGGCCGACCGCATTCCAAGCGGCATCGGCGAATTCGACCGCGTGCTCGGCGGTGGAATCGTCCCGGGTTCACTTGTTCTGCTCGGCGGCGAGCCCGGCATCGGCAAGTCGACGCTCTTGCTGCAAGCCGCAGCACACTTCGCGCGCGCCGTCGGAACGGTCCTCTACGCCTCAGGCGAAGAGTCGGAGCATCAGATCAAATCGCGCGGCGAGCGGCTGGGGGTCGGCGACGCGCCGCTCTACCTGCTGTCCGAGACGTGCATCGAGACCATCCTCGAGGAAATTGGTCGCGTCCGCCCCGAACTGCTCGTCGTCGATTCCATTCAAACCGTGTTCTCCCTCAAATTCCAATCGGCGCCGGGCAGCATCGGCCAGGTCCGCGAGGCCGCGACACAGTTTCTGTTCACGGCCAAAGGTCACAACATCCCGACCTTCCTGGTCGGTCACGTCACGAAGGAAGGCAGCCTCGCGGGACCAAAAGCGCTCGAGCACGTCGTCGACACGGTGCTGTACTTCGAAGGGGAACGCCATCACTCGCATCGTGTCGTGCGAGCAGTGAAAAACCGCTTCGGCGCGATCAGCGAGCTCGGCGTGTTTGAAATGACCGGCGGCGGCCTCAAGCCGGTCCCCAATCCCTCGGCGCTGTTCCTGGCCGAGCGTCCGGTCGCGACGCCGGGATCGGCGGTTCTCTGTTCCGTCGAAGGATCACGTCCCATCCTCGTCGAAGTGCAGGCGCTGGCGAGCACCACGTCGTACGGCATGGCGCGTCGCATGGCGGTGGGCATCGAGCAGAACCGCCTGTCGCTCCTGCTCGCCGTCCTCGAAAAGCGCGCGGGCCTGCACCTGGCCACCGACGATGTGTTCGTCAACATTGCCGGGGGCATGACCGTCGAAGAGCCGGCGGCCGATCTCGCGATTGTGTCGGCAATTGCCTCCAGCGTCCGTAATCGGCCGGTGAGCAACAGCACCGCGATGTTCGGCGAAGTCGGTCTGGGCGGAGAGATTCGGGGTGTGCCTCAAGCGGGACTCCGCATTCGGGAAGCGGAGCAGATGGGATTCACGCGAATCGTCCTGCCAGTGGCCAACGTCGACGGCGAGTCAGCCCCGGACAAGCACGGCGCGACCGAGCTCGTCGGCGTCAGGCACGTTGGAGAAGCGCTCGACGCGTTGTTGACCTAGGCCCGCAGGGGGGACTACTGTTGCCCTGTCATTCGGTCGTTTATTCGCGGAGCGGTTCATGGCGTGGTTTGTTCTGGCTCGCCTGCTCTTTACGGGCGCAGTCGCGTATACAGCATTTCTGCTGCATCCTCTCGGCTCGTCGTCGACTGTGAATGTGGCGTTCGGTCTCGTTCTCGCCGGCGTGGCCGTGTTTTTCGAATGGCGATTGCGGGATCTCGCACTCACCAGCCTGCTGGGGGCGCTCATCGGCGGCGCTATCGGTCTGCTCATCGCCAAGGGCGTTGGCGCGGCGCTGTTCTGGGCTGACGCCTCGAATCAGCGGGTCGCGTTCCTTCACGGCTTCGTCCTTCTCCTTCTCACCTATCTCGGCCTGGTCCTTGGCGGACGTAAAGGCGAGTGGCTCGAACCCGCCCGTCTGATCGGCCTCTTCCGTGCCACCGGCCCGGCGCGGCGCTACAAGATCCTGGACACGTCGGTCATCATCGATGGCCGCGTCGCGGATCTGTGCGACACGGGGTTCATGGATGGCACGCTGGTCATCCCGCAGTTCGTGCTCAAGGAGCTTCAGCTGGTCGCAGACTCCGCCGACTCGATGAAGCGCAATCGTGGCCGGCGCGGTCTCGACATTCTGCAGAAGATTCAGAAGATGTCCGGAGTCGAGGTCACGATCTCCGACGTCGACTACCCGGAAGTTCGCGAAGTCGATTTGAAGCTCATTGAGCTCGCGCGCACGCTTCAGGGAAAGATCGTCACCAACGATTTCAATCTGAACAAAGTCGCCCAGCTGCGCGGCGTCGAGGTGCTGAACATCAACGAGCTCGCCAACGCGCTCAAGCCGGTGGTGCTGCCCGGCGAGATCATGAAGGTGTTCATCCTCAAGGAAGGCAAGGAGTACAACCAGGGTGTGGCCTATCTCGACGACGGCACGATGGTCGTCGTCGACAACGCGCGCAAGATGATCAGCAAGACGATCGATATCGTGGTCACGAGCGTCCTTCAGACCACTGCCGGGAAGATGATTTTCGGGCGATACATCGATCCGAATCTTGCCGCGCAGACGTCGCAGCAATCGTCGCTTCCAACCGACCGCGACGAGCCGCGTCGCAACACGCGCAGCGGCGCCAGCCTGACGCCGGTTGCCGCATCGGCAGCAGGCGGCACGACGGCTGCACCGTCCCCGCCTATCGTCCAGACCGGACCTCCAGTGACGGGGAAGTGATCGAAGCATGTGGCGATGTGGCGATGCCACATGTTTCATCGTCTCCGCACAATCTTCTGGCTGATCCCGGCGATCGCGGTTTACACGATCGTGCTGGGCGCGCTGTCGATTGGTTCGAGTCTTTTCGAGTCGCGCGGCTATTTCGCGCATCGCTGCGCGCGCGCGTGGTCGTGGTTGATTCTGGCGACGACCGGTGTGCGTGTGATCGTCACTGGCCTCGAACGGCTCGAGCGCGGCAAGACGTACGTGTTCGTGGCCAATCACCAGAGCATCTACGACATCCCGGTGCTCTTCGCGTCGATTCCGTATCAACTCCGCATCATCGCGAAGCAGTCGCTCGGCAGTTTTCCATTTCTCGGATGGCACCTTCGCCGGACGGGTCACATGCTCGTGGATCGCCAGCGGCCTGAAAAGGGGCGCATCTTCGACTGGGCGAACACCCTCACCTCAAACGGACTGTCGCTGATCATTTTTCCGGAAGGCACGCGCAGCACCAACGGGTACCTCGGCCCGTTCAAGGGCGGCTTGTTCTTACTCGCGATGCAGGCGGGGCTCACGATCGTTCCAGTCTCGGTGATGGGCAGCCGTCACGTGATGCGCAAAGGCGAGCTGACGACGAGGCCTGGCGAGGTGCGCGTGATCGTGCACGAGCCGATTGCGACAGAGCGAGCCGAACAGCCAGACACGCGAGCAGTTCGCGCACTGGCCGGTCGCGTCAGAGAAGTGATTCGACCGGCGGTTGAAGCGGAAGCTGCCGCAGATGAACGCAGATAGCCGCAGATGGACGCAGATAGCCGCAGATGGACGCAGATAAGCCGCAGATGGACGCAGATAAAACCGCAGATGGACGCAGATGAAACAATCGTTGGTGCTGACCAGCAACATGACTGCAACCTCTCGACTGCGGTAGTACGTCCAGAACGCAATTTTTGCCAGTGCATCCGCTGCTCGATATTGCAGTTATCGCCCGACGACGCATCTCGTGCCATTTAGTAAACGGCGACTTGCTCAGTGTGTGACCACATGTGTCCCTTTTCAAGTGCGGGCATGGGCCGTGCAGCTGCACTCGGCATGAGCATCCTCGAAACGAACGATCCCAGAACTTACTCGATCATCGGTGCGGCCATGGAAGTGCACATGCGACGCGGACCGGGCTTCCATGAGACCGTCTATCGTGACTGCTGCGCGATTGAATTCGCTGAGCGCGGCATCCCGTATGTGACAGAGGCCCTTTTCCCGTGTTCTACCGGGGCCATCGTGTGGGCAACAACTACCGAGCGGATTTCGTCTGCTACGACGAAATCATCGTAAATCAAAGCCACCAATGCAAAGAATTCTGCACTCGAGTATGCGCAGATGCTGAACTACCT
>DASPWV010000500.1:0-3870 GCA_035637635.1 Vicinamibacterales bacterium
GTCAACGCGCGGATCACTTCGACGAGCTTCATCAACGGCACCGGATTGAAAAAATGCAGGCCGCCGACCTTGTCTGGACGCCTGGTCGCAGCCGCAAGCTCCGTCACACAAAGCGACGACGTGTTGGACGCGATCAAACAGTTGGGTCCGACGTGGGTTTCGACCTGCGCGTACGCCTGCTTTTTGGCGTCCACGCTCTCGACGATTGCTTCGATCACGAGGTCGCAGTCGCGCAGATCGGCGTAGCCTGTCGTGCCGGTCAGATTGGCGAGCGTCTTTTCGCGATCTTCTGCCGTGACTTTGCCCTTGGCGACGCCGTCCGACAGGAATTTATCGATGCGGCCAAGCCCTTTTTGCAGGAACTGATCGTTCACTTCGAGCGTAATCGTCTTGAATCCGGCTCGCGCTGACACTTGTGCGATCCCCGAGCCCATCAACCCACAGCCGAGTATTCCAACAGTTTTGATTTGCATCGTTATATTTAGCTGGCCTACACCGAATTGTTTCAGTCCGATCGCGGTCGCCCGCGTTGAAACGCGGCCAAACCCGCTTCGCAGCCCGGAAAAAAGCGCCCTCGGCCATGGAGGTTGCCACCAGCATGACAACTCGCGAGACTTGTCTCGTTGCGGGTTGCGCGATCCGGGTGTGTCCATCAGATCTGCCAGAGCGGCCTGCGGCGCATTTTTCGGCGATTCTGAAGCGGGCTGCTCCGAGGGTTTGCCGCGTTCAACGCGTGCGCCTCGCTTCAGCGTGAGTAGTGGAAGCAAAACCCTGATACCTAAATACCTGACACCTACAGCGCTTCGACAATCGCCGCGATCCCCTGCCCACCGCCAATGCACGCGGTGGCCAGTCCATATTTCTTTCCCCGTCGCCGCAGTTCAAGAGTGACTGTCAACAGCAGCCGCGTGCCGCTGGCGCCGAGTGGATGCCCCAACGCGATGGCGCCGCCGTTGACGTTCACCTTATCGCGATCGAGGCCGAGCTCCTTCTCCACTGCGAGATACTGACCGGCAAACGCTTCGTTGACCTCGATCAAATCGAGGTCTGCGAGCTTCAGCCCGGCGCGCTCGAGCGCCTTTCGTGTTGCCGGCGCCGGACCCATGCCCATGTACGACGGGTCGACTCCGATCACCGCCCAGCTGACCAGCCGCGCAATCGGCGTCAGTCCACGATCGCGCACCGCCTTCTCTGACGCCAGGATGAGCGCGGCGGCGCCGTCCACGATGCCGCTGGCGTTGCCTGCGGTGACCGTGCCCTCTTTCGAAAACGCCGTCGGAAGCTTTGCCAGACCGTCGAGCGTCGTGTCCGGACGCAGGTGATCGTCCTTGTCGACGATGGTGACGCCTTTGCGTGTCTTGATCTCCACAGGCACCACTTCCTCGGATAAGCGACATTCGCTCCACGCTTTCGCCGCTGCCTGCTGACTGCGAAGGGCGTAAGCGTCCTGCTCCTCTCGCGAAATGCCGTATTTCGCCGCGCACTTCTCTGCGGTCTGCGCCATGAAGAGCCCGCAGTACGGATCCAGCAGCGCCTCATACAAGTAATCTTCGAGCTTGCCCTGACCGAGGCGGAGTCCCGTACGTAGACCGCGGACGATGTGCGGCGCCTGACTCATGCTCTCGGTTCCGCCGGTGAGCACAATGTCCGCTTCGTCGAGCTGAATCAGATGCGCGCCGCTCACGGCGGCTTGCACGCCGGAGCCGCACAGACGATTGACGGTGAGCGCGGGCACCTCGATCGGAACACCGGCCTTGAGAGCCACGTGTCGCGCGCCGTAAATGGCGTCGCTGCTGGTTTGCAGCACGTTGCCGATGACGGCATGATCCACCCACTCCGGGCTGACCCCGGTTTTTTGAAACGTGCCCTTCGCCGCAGTGGCGCCAAGATCGAGCGCTGAGATGTCGCGCAGCGCGCCGACATACTCGGTCATCGGAGTGCGCGCGCCGCCCAGGATGAAGACGTCTTTCATTGTTCCCCGCACGTCACACGTACGAGGCCACAGAGTCACCGAGGCACAGAGAACTCTTTTTGAAGAGTCTTATCTCTGTGTCTCTGCGCCTCTGCGGCCCGTGCGCGTTTTGTTGTTATCGATAGTTGCAAGTTCGTTCGCGATCCAATCACCCACTTCTCGCGTGCCCAACTTTCCGCCGATGTCCTGTGTGCTGCGATCCTCGTGCACCGCACGTTCGACCGCCCCTTCGATGGCGCGCGATTCCGCAGTCCAGCCAAGCGTCTCCAGCATCAAGGCCGCCGACAGAATCGCGCCCATTGGATTCGCGACGTTCTTCCCCGCCAGCGGCGGCGCCGATCCATGCACCGGTTCGAACATCGATGTGCGGCCGGGATGCAGATTCCCTGAAGCGGCCATCCCCAACCCACCCTGCAGCGCGCCGCCGATGTCCGTGATGATGTCGCCGAACAGGTTGTTGGTGACGATCACCTCGAACTGCCCGGGGTCCCTTACGAGAAACATGGCCAGCGCATCGATGTACATGTGCGTCGCAGCAATGTCGGGATACTCCGCGGAAACCAGCCGGAACACTCGCTGCCACAGCGCGTGCCCCTGCTGCATGGCGTTGCTCTTGTCGGCCATGCACATTTTCGTGAGGCCATGCCGCTTCGCATGCTCGAACGCCTGACGGACGATGCGATGCACACCTTTATACGTGTTGATCTCCTCCTGGAGCGCGACTTCGTCCTCTGTTCCGGCTTTGAAGCGTCCGCCCACGTTTACGTAGATGCCTTCTGTGTTTTCGCGAAAGACCACAAAGTTGATGTCCTGACGACCGTGATGCTTGAGCGGCGACAGCCGATCGTCGAGCAGTCTTACCGGCCTGTAGTTCACGTAGAGGTCGAGCTCGAAGCGGGTGCCAAGCAGAATGTCTCTGGCGTGGCGGTTGTCCGGCACCCGCGGATCGCCCAACGCGCCCACAAGAATTGCCGCAAACTCGTCGCGCAGCATGCGGTAACCATCCGCCGGCAGCGTCTCGCCTGTCGCGAGGTAATGGTCCGCTCCCCATGGCAGTTGCTGGAGGTCGAGCGTCTTGCCCGAAGCGCGCGTCACCGCTCGAAGCACCTTGACCGCTTCGGCCGTGACCTCCTTGCCAATCCCGTCGCCGGGAATCACCGCGATTCGAGACATTGCGATCAGTTCCCCGTTGCCAGTTTCCAGTTCAAAGTTGAGTTGTCAGTTGCGAGCAAACTGAAAACTGAAACTTTGAACTGATAACTGGAAACTGGAAACTTCATTTCACAGCATCTCCACCGCCATCGCCATCCCCATCCCGCCGCTCACGCACAATGTCGCAAGGCCCGTCTTCGCCTTGCGGCGCTGAAGCTCATGGACGAGCGTCACGACGATGCGTGCGCCGGAGCAGCCAATCGGGTGGCCGAGGGCAATGGCGCCGCCGTTCACGTTCAGTTTCTCGCGCGGGATCGGAACGTCCTTCAGCACCGCAAGCACCTGTGCCGCGAAGGCCTCGTTCAACTCCACGAGATCGAAATACGACATATCGAGCCCATAGTGCTCTTTGAGCTTCTGGATAGCCGGTACTGGTCCGATGCCCATGACGCGCGGATCCACGCCGGCACTGGCCCACCCCGCAATCTTCGCAATCGGCGTCAGATTGCGATCGCCGGCCCACTGGTCTGACGCGAGGAGAAGCGCCGCTCCGCCGTCCGTAATGCCTGAAGAAGAACCCGCGGTGATGATGCCTTCGTGGCCTTCGACGTTCTTGAATACGGACGGCAGCTTCGCCAGCGACTCGAGAGTCGTCCCCGCCCGCGGATGCTCGTCCCGATCGACCACGACTGACTTGCCCTTGTCGGTGACGGTGATTGGCGCAATCTCGCGCGTGAAGTGACCAG
>DASPWV010000501.1:0-2895 GCA_035637635.1 Vicinamibacterales bacterium
GTCATGGAACGACTCGGAGCAGGTGATCAGCGTTCGGTGAGCTTCGCGGCGAGTCCCGTCGCGACGAGATCGCGATCTTTCGAACCAAAGTACCAATCGATCGTGCGATGCAAGCCGTCCATGAACTTGACCTTGGGTTCCCATCCAAGCAGCGTGCGGGCGAGCGAGTTGTCGGCCACGCGGTTGAGCGGGCCCGTCGGCATTTCGGGATGCAACTCGATGGCTGCACTGTGGCGCGTGTAGCGTAACACCTCGCGCGCCGCATCGATCACCCGGGTGCGCTCCATTGTTCCCAGATTTACGGCGGTGCCATCGTCGATGTTCTCGGCGGCGAGGATCGTGCCCGAGACGATGTCGCTGACGTGCGTCCAGTTGCGGATCTGTTCGCCCGTTCCCCAAACGACGTACGGGTTCTCGCGCACGAACGCGCGCGCGATCATCGCGATAACCGCGTGATTCTCGTGACCGCGATCGCCGTACACGGTGAAGTACCTGCAGCAGGCCGACTTCATGCCCGTTTCAAGGTAGTAGGCGCGCAGCGTCATTTCAGCCATCAGCTTCGCCCAGCCGTACAGATTGTCCGCATCGTAGGGAGGCCCCACCATGTCTTCGGTGAGATAGAGAATTTCTCCGGGATTCGTCTGCAGGTGATTCGGGTACACACAGCCCGAGGATGCGTAGACGACTTTGCCTACTCCGGCCTTGCGGCATGCCTTGAACATGATGCCGTCGAGCGCAAGATTCGTCGCGCACGACACCTGGTGCAGGTCGACGTAACCGCGTCCACCGTGATCCGCGGCGAGGTGAAACGCGACGTCGATGCCTTCGACCGCGTCATCGGCGACCCCGGGATCGTTCAAATCGGCGTGGACAAATTCCACCCGGCCCTGGTCGATGTGCGCGCGGATGTTGTCCAATCGGCCGCTCGACAGGTTGTCGACAATCCGCACGATCGATCCGCGTTGCATGAGCGCATCGACCAGATGCGACCCGATGAACGACGCGCCCCCGGTGACGAGCGATTTCGTCTTATGCCACTGCATGTCCTGCCTCTTCGTTGACGGCGACGTGTGCCTTTGTGATGACTCGGTTACCGAGCACGAGTACGTCCATTCGTGTACGGAGAAAACAATCGATGGCCTCTTCGGGGCGGTGGACGATCGGCTCGTTTTCGTTGAACGACGTGTTGAGCAGTACAGGCACGCCCGTTCGACGCTCGAACGCCCGAATGAGCCGCCAGTACAACGGATTGGACTCGCGGCTCACCGTCTGCAGCCGGCCGGAACCGTCGACGTGCGTCACCGCGGGAATCACATCTCGTTTATCGGCGGCTACGGGGTAGACCTGCATCATGAAGGGGTCTGGCACGGCGCCTGTGAAATAGTGGCTACACGCCTCTTCGGTCACCGACGGCGCAAAAGGTCTGAAGCTCTCGCGCAGCTTGATCTTGACGTTCAAAATGTCACGCATGTCCGGCCTGCGCGGGTCCGCGAGGATGCTGCGATTGCCGAGCGCGCGCGCGCCCCACTCCATGCGCCCCTGGAACCACCCGACGACAAGTCCTCGAGAAATGCGCTCCGCCGTCCACTCGCACAACGCGCTCGACTCCTCGAATGTTCGAATGCGACAGCCAAGCGCTTCGAAGTCGGCGGCACGCGTGTGCATGTCGCGGTCGAGCGCGCCTGTATCGAACGTTGGTCCCCAGTAGCCATGCCGCATCACGAAGCGGCGGGGTTGGTGCAGCACCGCGTGCTGAACGTAAAACGCCGCACCAAGCGCCGTGCCGTTGTCGCCTGCGGCCGGCTGAATAAAGACACTCGTGAACGGCGTGCGGTCCCTTACCTTGCCGTTTGCCACGCTGTTCATCGCACAACCGCCGGCGAGGCACAGCGTCTTGAGTCTGGTCGACTCGTGCAGCCCACGGAGGATGTGGAAGTACGCTTCTTCAAACACTTCCTGAAGCGAGGAAGCAATCGCTTCATGCCTGGGCGTCAGCGGTTCATCGGGTTGCCGGGCCGGTCCGAGCAGGTCTTCGAGTTTGGTCGAGAACACGCGGCCCAGTCGCGGCTCGCCGTCCTCCCACGTCATCGAGGCGCCGCCCGACCAATGTCGAAAGTAGTCGAGGTCGAGCTCGAAGTTTCCGTTGCGCTGCAGCCGTACGAGCCTGCGTAACTCGCGGGCGAAATGCGGCTCGCCGTATGGCGCGAGGCCCATGACTTTGAACTCGTCGCCGAACTTGTTGAAGCCCAGATATTGAGTGATCGCCAGATAAAGCAGGCCCAACGAATGCGGGAAGAATGTCCGCTGCAGAATTTTGAGCCGCGAACCGCGGCCGATCGCCGAGGACGTGCTGACAAAATCCCCAAAGCCGTCAATCGCGCACACGGCGGCGTCTTCGAATGGCGACACGAAAAACGCGCTTGCCAGGTGTGCCGGGTGGTGCTCAATCCAATGGATGCGCGGCTGCTTGTCCTTGGGCCCGACACCGAGGACATTTGCGACTGTCGCGGGAATCGATGCGACGTGCCGGTAATTCGACGCTCTGTCGCGCAGCAGCCCGACGCGTGGACGATGACGCAGAGCAAACCATGCCTTTCGGTACAGGTGCGCACGCGGATTCCGCGACACCGCGACATGATCGATCTGGCGACCGCTGATTCCGGCCATCTCGAGACACGCACGAATCGCCTCGCGCGGAAAACCGGCGACGTGCTTGATGCGGCGAAAGCGCTCTTCTTCGACCGCTGCGACGAGCTCGCCGTCTCGCAAGAGAACCGCGGACACATCTCCGTGGTACGCGTTGACGCCGAGAATCGTGGTCAAGCAGTCACCGCCAGGTCGGGCCTGATCATTGTCCGTTCGAACTCATTGCCGCGATGGGCAGGCGTCATACTG
>DASPWV010000502.1:0-4840 GCA_035637635.1 Vicinamibacterales bacterium
ATCGAGCGGCTTTCCGTGTTGTTTTCCGACCTGACGAGCGGCACGGAGACATACCAGGCCGGACGTTACATGGATCTCGATCCCACCGCGAGCGGCATCTACATCGTCGACTTCAACGGTGCGTATCACCCCTACTGCTACTACAACCCGGAATACGACTGCCCGTACCCGCCTGCGGAGAATCGTCTACACCTTCCCGTCCGAGCCGGCGAAAAACTGCGCGCCGCGGACATGACGGTGCCGCGATGACGGCGCCGCGCACGCTCGCCGAACAACTCGCCGCGGCCGCGGATCGTCCAGGTCCGGATCTGGCCGCGCCGGCGTTTCTGATTGCGCGTGTCGAATATCCAAAGCTCGACCCTGGGCCTTATCTCGACCGCATCGACACATTCGGCGAGGCAGCGTTTCATCGGCTGGCGCGCGATCCAGGGCACGACGCGCCGCTTGCCGCGCGCGTGGACGCGCTCAACCGGTATCTCTTCAACGAGCTGGGGTTCTTCGGCAACCGGGAGCAGTATGAAGACCCGCGAAACAGCTGTCTCAACGAAGTGATCGACCGCCGCACGGGCATCCCCATTTCGCTGGCACTCGTGTACGTCGAGGTTGCGCGTCGTGCCGGGTTGCGCGCCGAGGGCATCAACTTTCCGGGTCATTTTCTCGTTCGCGTGCTGCACGATCTCCACACCGACGATCCCGATGAGGGGTTGATCGTCGATGCCTTTCACGGCGGCGCCATTCTCAACGAGCACGATTGTCGCGCGCTCCTGCACCGCCACATGGGCGATGAAGCGGCGTTCGAGCCGCAGCTTCTGGCGCGGGCAACCAGGCGCCAGATTCTCGTACGGATGCTGTTGAACCTGAAGCGGATTTACGTCCGGTGGCGTTCGTTTCCGCAGGCGCGCACGATCACCGACCTTCTGCTGGCAATTGCGCCGTCGTCGATGAGTGAGCTGCGCGACCGCGGTCTGCTCGCGTATCACATGAACGACTTTGCCGCGGCGCTGCGGGATCTCGAGGAGTACCTGAAGCTTTCACGCCTGAATGAGCCGGATGAGGATCAGCGCAAAGAAGCCGAGCAAGTGTGGGAGCACGTCAAAGCGCTCCGCCGGCGCGTCGCGTCGATGAATTGAGTGCAACGACTGGTTCCGACGATATACGCTTTCGGCGCTACGCCGTGATGTGGCGGTGCGCCGCAACGCGCCAGCGAGCACTCGAGCGGGCAATTCGCGTCGGCCCCCGCTCGCTATCGCTGAATGCTGGCGCCTCCATGCACGAGAGATCCGGAAGAACGCAGTTTCAAGCAAGCCCACCGATCTCCTTGTAGAGATATGCCGACGCAATGATCCCGTTGTGGAAGTTGCCGATATCGAGCTTCTCGTCAGGTGCGTGCGCGTTCTCGTCCGGCAGCCCAACTCCGAACAGCACACACGGTAATCCGAGCTCTTCCTGAAAGGTCGCCACCACGGGTATCGAGCCGCCCTCGCGATTGAACACGGGGCGCTGCCCAAAGCCCTGTTCGATAGCCCGGCCAGCGGCCTGAACATAGGGATTGTCAAACGCCGTCATCCACGGCTTGCCGCCGTGCATGCGCGTCACCTTCAGCTCCACGGTCTTCGGCGTCACCTTCTTCACGTACGCCTCGAACAGATCGCCGATCTTCTCGGGGTCCTGATTCGGGACGAGCCGCATGCTGACTTTGGCCATCGCCACTGCCGGAATGACCGTCTTGGCGCCTTCACCCGTAAAGCCGGCAAGCAGTCCGTTGACCTCGAACGTTGGACGTGCCCAGATGCGTTCGAGCGTCGTGTAGCGAGATTCCCCATAGAGCTTGGGCGCACCCAGATCCTGCTTGTATTTCTTTTCCTTGAACGGGAGCTTCGCAAACTCCTGGCGCTCTTCATCTTTGAGCGGCACGACATCGTCATAGAAGTTTGGAATCTTCACACGGCCGCCCTTGTCTTTCATTTGCGCGAGCACCTGCGCCAGCACCATCGCGGGGTTGGCGACTGCGCCGCCGAACGATCCCGAGTGCAGATCGGATTTCGTGCCCCGTAGATCGATTTGAAAATAGGTCAGTCCCCGCAGGCCGTAGCAGATCGACGGGATACCACGATCGAACATCGGCGAATCGCTGATGACGACAACGTTTGCCTTCAGCAGATCCTTGTGTGCGCGAATGAAGTTGTCGAGATTCGCGCTGCCGACCTCTTCCTCGCCTTCGATGAGGAACTTCATATTGACCGGCAGGCCGCCGTGCTCCCTCATGTGCGCTTCAACAGCCTTGAAGTGCATGAAGACCTGACCCTTGTCGTCGGCGGACCCGCGCGCGTAGATCTCGCCGTCGCGGATGGTCGCTTCGAACGGCGGCGACGTCCAGAGGTTCACCGGATCGACAGGCTGGACGTCGTAATGTCCGTAGAAAAGAATCGTGGGCGCGCCGGCGGCGTCCAGCCATTCGGCGTAGACGACGGGATTGCCGGGAGTTTCTTCGAGCCGCACGTTCTGCATGCCGATGCGCCGCATTTCCGTGGCGGTCCACTCGGCGCATCGACGCACGTCAGCCGCGTGTTGAGGCAGAGCGCTGATACTGGGAATCGCCAGGTACTCTTTCAGTTCTTCGATGTAGCGGTCGCGATTGACGTTGATGAAATCAACCACCTTCTCCATCTGCAGCTCTGCTGTCGGTGCGGACATGTGTGTGGCCTCGCAGCCAGTATAGTCCTTGACTTTTTGAGCGTTCAAAGCAGACGGCGGGGCTAAAGCTCCGTTACTACGTACGGTGATGTTGCCAGCGCGACGGCGGGGCTGAAGCCCCGCCACTACTCACGATGACGTCAGCGGCGCGTGACGGCGGGGCGGAAGAACTGGGCGGGGCTTTAGCCCCGCCGATCTCGCACGGCCGCTTCCCAGCGATCGTCAACGCGATGGACAGCGCCCTCGGTCTCGAGCTTGATGAGATGCGCGAGCACGCTTTCACGCGCCGCTGGCACCAACGTCGGCGCCAGGCCGACGTAGATTCGATTGGTAATCGAGTCCACCTCGCGCAGCCCCGCGTCGATTGCTGCCAGCACCTCACGCTCTCGGGTTCTTCGATGTTCGAGGTAGTCGCGGATGAGAGACGGCGGATGCTCGACCATCGGCCCGTGTGCAGGCATGAAGCGCCCCGCATCGAGTGCGCGCACGCGCTCGAGCGACTTCAGATAATCGGCCAGATTACCGCCGGCAGACGCAGGAATCACCACCGTACCGCCGAGAACGACGAGGTCGCCCGAAAACAACGTGCGCGTCGCCGCATGCCAGACGGCAACGTGATCCGGCGAGTGGCCCGGCGTATGAACGATCTCGAGCACGCCGTCACCGCCAGCCGAAAACGTCGCTCCGTCCGTGAGCGTTCGCCACCGAACGGGATAACGACCGTCACGTTCAGGCCACGGCATCTTCCAGAAGCGCGCCTGGGGCCAGCGCTCGGCTATTGGACCAACGCCTGTCGCATGGTCCTCATGCGCGTGCGTGACGATCACGTCGGCGGGACCGTTTGGAACGTGCGCGGCGAGCTCGTCGAGGTGAGAGCGCTTGCCAATGCCCGCGTCGATGAGCACGGGTGATTCGCCCGTGATCAGATACGTCCAGTTCCCCTCGCCGGTGAGCGTCCCTGGATTTGCGGCATGGATGGGAATGATCATCGATCGAAGCCGACCGGCTCCGTTTAGACGCCTCAGGTGCCGCCGAAACCAATTGTCACTTTACCGGCGTCCACGATCACCGGCACCAGCCGCTTGCCAGCCGAATATTCGAGCATGCGCTTCAACGCCGCGGCGTCTTTCCTGACGTTGAAGTATTGCAGCGCGACCTGCCGCTTCTGGTAATCCTCACGGGCGGCTGTTGTGTACGGTCAGGTGTCCTTGCCGAAGATCAAGACTTCGTCGGCCATGGTCTCAGTGTAGCGCGACACATCATCTCCGGGAGCTCCAGTCGAGCCAGAACGAGAGCGCCATGTAATAGATTGGAAAGCCCAGCGAGACGAGCGGCCACGGACCACCGCGTTCCGGCAGACGCCACACAAACCATATGACCACTGCGCCCCACACGACGCCCAGCACAGTCGTCAAAGCGCGCAGGGTCTGCGTGCGCGACGGGTAGATGTACCGCAGCGGCACGAAGACGAGCGCGGCCAGCGTGAGGACCGCCGCCGCGTTTGCGACCTTCGACAGCTGCAGCGCATACACATACAGCACGACGATGTTCCAGTAGGACGGAAAGCCGGTGAAAAAGTAGTCGCCGCCGTGCTGCACCTTCGCGTCGGTTCTGCTGAAACCGTAGCCGCTGGCGACGAGCACGATCGATCCGATTGCGACACTCCAACGCGCGGGCAGAAGATCCGCGCGCAGGAGGATCAAGACCGGCACAAACACGTACGTGATGTAGTCGATCAGGTTATCGAGCAGAGCGCCATCGAACCATGGCAGACGCTCTTTGACGTGAACCGCCCGCGCGAGCAGGCCATCGGTGGAATCGATGAACACCTGTACGCCGAGCCAGACAAACGCCGCGCGAAAGTCGTTGCTGAAGACTGCGACGGTCGCAAGCAGCGCCGCGACAGCACCGAGCGCGGTATAGAGATGCGCAACCCAAGGCAGGATCACAGCCGGCGTTGTGCGTGAGGGAAGCTGTTCCACACCGGCACGCCGCAGAAGTGAGTGCCTTCCGTGCAACGCGGCGAGACGATTTTATTCCTCAGCACGCACGGCGGGCCGAGATACCGGCCCAGCCGGGGATGAGTCGCGCGCACTTGCTCGATCTCGTCCATCGACGCGAGGTAAATCTCTTCCTGCGCGTTGAA